>JAFTEK010000275.1 GCA_017453705.1 Treponema sp. | reverse complement strand
CCCGGACGCCCCGGAACGAGCGGATGGCCTTGAGGAATCTGAGCGAACGGGCCAGCCTGAAAATACGGAGTAGTGCATAAAACTCAGAGAAGGCGGAGATGACGACGATTATGAGGTCCGAGATGTTCCACCAGTTTATGAAGAGGAAGGTATTGCCAAGCTCGTCTTTCCTGTTCTCGCCGAAGAAATGCCGGTTGTACACGACGGCCTTGAAAAGCAGCTCTGCAACGAATATGGCGAAGCAGACGTAATCCACCCACTCCAGTATCCTCAACATCGGCTCGGACAGATTCTTTACGGTCTCAAGCCCGATGGATACCGTGTTGACGATTATCACGAACAGCATGGCATATTCAAACGGCGTATCGGCATCGCCGTCCACGTAATCACGCAAAAGCTTGAGCCTGTTTCTGGTCGCGTCTTTCATAGTCCCTTGTCCTTAATCATAATATGCGGGAGGGAGCGGCACAGCCTCCGCCTTGCAGCGGGGGCAGGATGCCTTCCGGGAGAGCATGCCGTTCTGTTCCTTCACGATTCGCACGTCAGAGGCCTCGCTTTCCCGGAACACAAGCTTGCAGACAGGGCAGCGGAAGCTCCACACGAGCCCCCGCTGTCGGTCGGGGAAGTCAGTTCTGTCATGACGCATAAATCTTCCTCGAAACTTTCCAAAAAACGTAAGTCATCACGTTTTTTGAAGGTTACACCGACGTAAAAACATCCTCCGTTTTTCAACGTCATACAACGTACTTTTTCTCCCATTTATGTTTATACTCCATAATATTATCTGGCAACTCATCGTAATCATAATCAACAGATACATGACCGCTCTTATCGAGAGAATATGTACATACAGACCATTTCTTCTCGTTCCAGTCGGGAAACATGATGTCATTCAGTTCGTCAAACACATCGAGTATTTCGTCTTCGTTGTCCAAATCGAAGCATTGGACATATTTTCCGTTCACAAACACATAAAAGAAGAACTCGTAGGCATCAACTGAAATCTGCGCGTACAAGTGAACTTTTTCCCATTTACTTGGTAATACCGGTACCAGTTTATTTGCGACAGACTGAAAAAGTGAGCTGTTCATTAGTTTCCTCCATTCTTATTAGATTCGTTTTTAAACGTCTTAACATACGTTTTTCCATCCACTGTATACTTCACTTGGAACGAACTTGGTCTGTCCGAATCGCCCTTATACTTCAAAGTCACCTCCATCTTTACATTATGTCCTTCTGCTTTTAGTTTTGCAAGCTCGTTCTCAAGCTTCTTATACTCGCCCTGATTTAAATTTGCATCCTGAGGAACAAGATTGCCGATATCTTCTTTACCCCCCAATTGATGCCCAATAATATGACCTCTGTGATCGGTTTTACGCTTATCCTTGTTAGTCATAGGAGGAAGCGTATTCCTGTCTTCCGTAGGAGTCTGGACTTCACCCTCCACGTGGCGAATTCTTCCGTCAGAATCAGTTTTATATGTAAAGCCGCCTAAGACATACTCGCAGTTGGGTTTAAGCTTCCCATCTTCAGAATAAACCTTGCCATTATCATCGGTTTTACATTCTTTCCCATCAATAGTGACCGTAGAATTTGGAGGATATGATTCAGTCTTATTATCTTTTTCACCCTCGTTGGTTGACTTTTGCTTCTCCCCATCGCCAGCGTCATTCGGTTTCTCCCCCTCGCTGTCTGTCTTGGAGCTATCATCCTTCTTCCCTGAGTCGCTCGTCTGGTCAGACTCGTTTTTCCCGACCTTTGCATCGGGAGCATCGGACTTTTCACTGCCTTCCTCGGGCTTGGAACTCTCGTCCTGTCCCACTTTCTCGTCAGGATCGTAGGTCTTTTCTTCGGCCTTGCCGGACTCAGAGCCTTCGTCCTTTTCTACTTTTGCGTCGGGGTCATAGGAGTTCTTTGGCTCTCCGTCTGGCTTCGGGGTATCCTCTTTTTTGACCTTTTCGTCAGGGTCGAAATTGGATTTTGCTTCTGAAGCGTTGTTCCCGACTTCCGAAGCATGGCTTGAAAAGTTTTCCATTACTTTATTCCTCCAGTTTTTGACCACCTCTCCAACTGGTCATCTTTGTTGAGCTCGTTGTGCAGGTAATCGGTGATGACGCACTGACGTATGTCACGGAGAAGCTCCTCGTCCATATTTGCCTTCAATGACGCACGGATAGCGTCATCAACGTCCCGTGTCCATTGCTCGGTGTCGTTCGTATGCGCATACGAAGTAACGAAAGCTTTCCTGACGTCCGGGAACAACTCCGACACGATGGGGGCAAGCTTGGTATAGCGTGGCTTCGGCAGGGGATTGAACAATGTTTTCATGATGGCAACCTGTGTGGATGCGCTCAGCCTTCCCAGCTTATGCAAAACGTAGTCCTTTGCGGCCTCTTTTTTGACAGCCGTGCCCTTGCACAGCAGTTTTGCTATTTCAAGCCGTTGCTTGATATTGTCGCTTGCAGTGTTCACGCTGTCTTTTCTGGGCTGATAGGCCTTTTCTCCCCCCGTGAACTTCCTTACCTTGCACAGGACGGGCTGCACCCACTCGTTCTGGTAGACGGCGGCAACCCCGCGCGGCAGCTTGGCAAGTTCGGTTATCTGGTCGTCATTCAGGCTTGCGGCCTTGCCCACAAGCTCGCGGTCTTCCTGGTCGGGAAGGCGCATGATAATCTTGGTGTTCGTGTTGCGGATGACCGCCATGTCAAGCAGTCCCGGAGCCTGGTCTGCGATGATAAAGCCCTCTCCGTAGGTACGCATCTCCGCGATGGAGTTTGTCAGCATCTCCACGGACTTGCCCAAGAGATTGCCGGAGTCCTGAGACTGCTCGGTGCTCGTACGCTTGAGCAGGTTGTGGGCTTCCTCCAATACCGTGACGTGCCGCAGGTGCTCGTTCATCCCGCTGTGCGTCATGCGGTGCTCCTGCAGTTTCAGCACGAGCAAACCCATGATGAGCGACTTTGTTTCCGTGGAACCGACGCGACTCAGGTCAACGATGACATTCCTGTCGAACAGATCAGCGTCTTCAATGTCGTCCGCCGTAAAAATCAGTCCGTTTATGCCGTTTGTCAGTGCCTTCAGGCGGGTTATCAGGCTGCCCTTGTAGGCTCCCTTGTTCTCCGCATCGTATTCGGAGCTGTCGATTATCGTGCGGATGTTGCGCGTGATGTCGGCAAAGGTAGGGTACAGGTCATCCCCGTATTCATTTGTTGACTCCGTCAGGTTCCAGCCGCAGTCCTCGTAGGATTTTTCCACCGCCTCCTTGAGGACGGCGGGCATGGCTGCGTACATGGGCCAGCAGACGTTGAAGATTTCCACCAGCCGGTCCAGATGTTCCAGAATGTGGATGTTCCGGCTTGCGTCACTATCGCCGTGCGGGAAGCTGAACGGATTTATGCGGAGCAGCGGCGTAAGATCGGGGTTCGTGCCGTAGACAAAGACATCGCTCTGTCCTCCAAACACGTTCTTGTATTCGCCCTTCGCTGGCTCAACGACAAGAAAATTCACGCCCCTCGACTTCAGGCTGCCGAGCAGCTGGTAGACGGTGTTGGACTTACCGCTGCCCGTGGAGCCGGTTATGAAGGCATGTGAGGCAAGGCTGTCCGCATCCAGCTGTACGGCCAAGGCTTCCTCCCGGTGCATGTGGAAAATTTTGCCGAGGGTCACCGTGACCTGTTCCTCGCCCTGTATGTCGTAGCTTGCCACGTTTCTGCCAAATTCCGCGCACTCCAGCACAGGGAGTCCGGGCAGGGAATGCGTAGGCAGGGAGAAGATTCTGGCAAGCTCCGTCGTGGAGACATTCGTCGTCGGCGTAACAGGAATAATGTCGGCACCCGTTCCGCTATAATTCCAGATGGCCTCCTCAAGGCCTTTGCTCAGTTCGGGGCTGTCTTTCAGCTCCTCTTTGGCGGCATCGATTATGTCCTGCTTGCTTGTCTCGTTGAAATCCAGATCCTGGCTGTTGACTAATACCGGGTGGGTAAAGTGCGTCAGGTATTCCTTGATTTCGGGGAAGGGGGAGTCTTCTATGTCCTTTCCTGTATCATCAGTTTCCTTTTTCCACTGCTGTACGATGGCAGTCTCCAAGAACGACTCGTCTCCCTGCGTGAGTCCCCTTAGGTAGTTGGCGACGCGGGAAGCCGTATCTCCGTCCTTGGACAGGACATATGTCGCGGTTTTCCACAGCCCGGTGGCCTTGCTCTCCGTAATCCGCTTTATGTTCATCTCAAGGTTCTGCAGGAGGTCGTTTACCTGGTATGACTTGTAGGTATACGTGGTGTTCTCGGAGCTGCCGAGCGTGACGTTGTGGTTGGTTCCGTCGGTAATCGACTTGCTCTCGGAATTGGTGTCTATCTTGCCCCAGCTGTAGCCGTATCCGCCGGAAAGGCCCAACGAGAGCATCTTGGCGACGGAGCTGAACGTCCCTGCCGTGACTGCCCTGCCGACGGTCTTTGCGGCTGAGCGGGCAATGGACTTGGCCATGCTCTTGCCTATGTTTTTGGCGAAGCTCTTTGCTTTTGTTTTCGCGTAATTCTTTGCGGTGGTTTTTGCATAGTTCGTTGCCTTCGTAAAAGTTTTGTTCCATCCATGATGGTAGTCCGCGGAAACACCTCCTGTTACAGAAGTACCAACTGTTGCAGAGGCATTAACACCTGTTCCCCCGACACCAACGCTTGCTCCAGCTGTAGCACTGCTATTAAGTGTCGTACTTGCAGACACAGCACCGCCTACAGTGTCGCTGGTTCCTTTGGCTTCTGATTCGCTGTGGCCCTTCGTTTCGGACTCACTTCCGCCTTTCGTGTCGGATTCGCTTTCGCCCGTCGTATCGGACTCAGAGTTCGTTTCTGTATCGGTTGTTCCCTCCGTGTCCGTGTCGCTTTCGGAATTCGTTATGGACTCGTTGATTCCGCTCGTGTTGGTCGTGCTCCGTCCGACACTGACACCGACATTGATGGAGTGCGTCTTTGTTATCGCATGGCTTATTCCCGTCGTGTCGGTGGAGGACTTCATCTCGCCGTTGGACTCGGCCTCGTTCGTTCCGGTCTGGAACTGGTGGGACGCATAGGGCGTTATGGAAGTTGCCATCTCCTCAAAACCGCTGATAATCTGCCGTATTCCTTCCTGCGTGATGGATTCTGCCAGAATCATCACAGCATATTCCTCGTCCTCTTTTCCGGGGATAACGCCGTTCAGAAGCTTCTCTATGCCCTGGCTGATGTAGTCCTCGGATTTTTCCGACGGAACGGCGGACAGCATGGAGATGAATTTTGCGTCCCCAAAGAATTTGAATTCCCTCTGCATGTCATCTATGCTGTTTATCGCATCGACGGTGGACCCCGGAAAGTTTCCCAAGAATGAATTCTGCAGGAGCCTCAGCTTGTCACCGACGTATGAGGGTTGTACCTCCCCGTCTTTCTTGAATATGAAGTACAGGTCAACGGAGTCACGCTTGCGGTGCATGATGAATCCCAGGCTGTCCATGCTGTTGCTGAACGCCCCTATGACGTTCTCCATGCAGTCAAAGACCTTTTCTTCTTTGTTGATGACGAATCCCGACACCTTGATAGCCGCATAGTTCAAGAAGCCTGCGGATTTGCTGTAATCTATCTTGCGGTCAGCGCAATACTCTCCGAATTTCAGCACGCCGTACTCGTCCAGATGAGAGAGGTACTCCCTGTCCAGGGTGTAGGCTATGCGCGAGAGATTGTTTTCCAGCACTGCGGCATCCAGCCCCGTAGTTGCCAGCTTTTCGTTTATGCTTTCCTTCTTGTCGCTGTCTTCCATGATTCTTACTCCGAGAATTGGTTCAAATCAATCTTTTTTTTGGACAAGTCCAACACGTCAATTAATTTTTCCATATCCTTCTTGGAAATTTTCATCTCCTTCGCTAATCTCACAATATCATCTGTCTCACAGCCGATTTCCTTCTTTGATTCGAGTAGTTCATTCTTATTTGCGTTTTCAGCCAGAGCTTGCCTTATCAGAACCAGAACCTGCATACTCGGGAGCTTCATAAGATCATCCCTCTCTTTCTTCAATTCCTCATACTCATCAGAGGAAACCATTTTCTCTTTGTCGTCTTTCAGCTGTGCATTTTCTTTGTCCAGCTTGTCATAGGCTTTCTGAAGCTTATCGTAGTCTTCCTTTGCGACAGAATTCTTGTTTTTTGCGAGGGCTCCCGGCATATACCTGTCCGGAATTTTATATGAGGCAACAAAGCCCCCGATAAATCCTGCGAGCAAACACACCAGTATAGTAATTGCGATAGCCTTTATCTTTTTCATAGTTCTTTTACCTCCAGATTTCACGTATTTTGTCACTTCCGCCAGATAGAGCAGGTAATCTTCGTTGAAGCACTCCGACGAGGAAGCCACAGCGACAAGCTTGTCCAGGTGCCGTTCGTTCCAGCTTTCCTTGCCAAGCTTTTCTGCATACACTTTCCCGATGTAGGGATTTTCAAGCTTTCCGTCGGCGACCGCACGGTCTATCTCATGCAGAAGTTTTTTTATGTCTTCCGCAAGAAGCTTCCTGTTTTTCACGTCAATGGAAACGCCCGCCCTGCTGAGCTTGTTTCCAGTCACATAGTTTTCAATCATAACGACAGCATGCTCCTTTTTGTCTAGAACTTCTCAAGCTGCTTGCTGATGGCACTGATTGCCGTGCTCAGCTCCTTTATGCAATTGTCGCATTTCTCAGCCGGAACAACCTCCTCCATATATGCTTTTGCCCTGTACGAATAAAACGCGATGTTCCCGGAAAACTCATTGGAAATATCCTCGCACAACTTGTCAAGGGCTCTCTCATAGTCTTTTTCCAGCTCCCTCGTAAAAGCTTCCTGCCGTTTGTTGAGGAAGTCCATGACGTTGTCTATGAAATCCTTCTTGTCTATCGTCCGTGTCTGGAGCGGCTGGATTATCTTGTTGAGCTCCTGTAATTTGGGCGAGATTTTTCGTGCGACCTTCCTTGATGTTTCTTCTATGACTTTCCCGGCCGTCATTACTCCGTCCTGGGCAATGTTCTGGAAACGCTGTGCTTTTTCCAGAATACCCATTACCACAGGTTTTGTGGCAAGCTCTTTTATGACAGGAAGACTTTTCGCCTCGTCTTTTTTCCTGGATTCAGCAGGCTTACTGGTTTCTTCTTCTTTCGGGCTGTCCGTGTCCTCCGTCCCGTATTTCTCTACGCCTCGGGCAAGGGATGCCGCAAGGTTCTTAAGCAAGTCATAGTCATTGACATTTGCCTCATCAAAGAGCGTCGTAACCTCGTTACCCAGCCCCATCGGAATATCAGGGAGGTTATAAGTGTCAAGATACGTTTTTACCTTGTCGGATAGGGAGTCATCTCCGTTTATCTCGTTCAGAAGTTTGCTGATGAACTCGCGCCGGATATCTTCGAGCATAGCCATCCGTTTCAGGATATACTTATCCTCGTATTCCCTTTCCAAGTTGCTGACTTCACTGAGAACGCTGTTCGTAAGGTTATCCTCGACGTTCACCTTAAAAAGATGGAGGAATCTATGGAGCTTCTCGTTCAGGATTTCCCTTACGGGGTCAAGGAGCTTCTCTTGGAATGAGCTGCTGTCTATTCCCAGTTGTGTCCGTATGTCTGACGGCAGGGTTTGGAATTCTTCCTTTATGCAGGAGATAATACCTTTGACCCTGTCCGTCTCAGCTGACAGACCTGCTTCTCCGCTTGTCTCATTCTCGGTCTGCTTTACCATCTTGCTCACGGATTCACAGGCATCCTTAATATCCTTTATCAGCGAGACGGCTTTTACCGAGACGGCATGACGTTGCCCGTACCGGGCGATTTCCTGCTCAAGGGACCAGACACCGGAGCATACAAGGTATTTGGTATAATCATCATTGCATTTCACGGCTTTTTCAAGCTTTGCATTGGATTCGTCCCTCATTTTCTTTGTGGCGAACTGAGAGCTTCCGTAATGGTTGTGCGTATAATACTTGCCGTTCAGGGATGTATAGCATGCGGGAACATTTGTCCTGTACCAATCCTCCAAATCTTCATCCACGATTCCGTTTTTCCGTGCCCGGATGTTATACGCGATTTCTCCGGAAACAAAGAAAAGCTTCCTGTCACTGAGGTTTATGCTGAATCCATCCCCTTCCAACGTACCGGACTCAAGGACATAGTTGTCTTTTTTGTTGCTGTCCATCTTATTTATGACGAAGAAAGACTGCTCCATATCGACATAGCCCTGCTTCTCATTCCTGTTTTTCAGAAGTTCTGTCAGGATGATATTATTCGCGCTGCCTTCAAAGCCATCCGGCTTGATGACGAGTATAGCAATGGAATTCTCCTGCTTGCTCAGGGCTTCATCGAGGGTTCTCTTGTGGCTTCCATAGTTGCTGTCGCTTCCAGGTGTGTCTGTGATGGTGTACTGGAGCACGTCCCCATCCAAGGGAATCGGGAATCCTATCTGCACGGTATCACCGAGATCTCCTCTCTTGTTAATCTTGTCAAGGCAATTGTGCATCTGCTTGTACAATTCTTTTCCGGAACAATCATTCAGCTCTGCCTGTATTTCACCGCGAATCTTTTCGTCAAGACTGCATTTGGAGATTTGGAGGCGCTTTGCATCTTTGTCCCAGCAAATACGAGCGGAACCTTTCTCCTTCCCTTTGAATTCTATGAAGGAGCTTTCCATACTGGGAACACCCGTAACCCGCATCATCTTCGCTGTCTCTGACTTCATGCTGACCGGCAATATGCGGTAGCCCAAGATGGCATTTATGAGCGTGGACTTGCCGGAACTGTAAGCACCTATGAAGCACAGGTTTATTTTGTTGTCATCAATCGAGCCAAGCTTCGCGTTCAGCTTCTCAGCTGCTGACTTTATCCTGTTGGCGGCATCTTTGATATATGCGCTGGTATTTGGTTTTTCGCAGGGAATGTTTGCAATTTCCTTGTAGGCTTTGCAGAGCAAAACCAGCACATTTTTCCACCATTTCTTGGAATTGTTAAAGACCTGCCACATATCAGGAAGTTCATCGTCTTTCTCAAGCTCACAAAGTTTGATTTTTTCATTTCCAAGCTTATCATTGTAGGATTCCACCATGCGCTTGAAATCCTCATAATCGTCCCTCGTTGTCTTTATGCTGACCGGAACGGTAGAACGGGCAAAGAACGGATGCATGATGTCATCAAAGAAATCGTTCCCGTGCAAGTTCAGCACGAAACTGCCTTTCTCATCCTTTGCATATTTTTCCAGCTTGTCGTCCTTGTCCTGGACGATTTTGCCGTCAAGCTCATATAAAACGAAATCAATGGATTTCCGTGCGGGATAATACTCAATCCGCATTTTGACAGGTACTGACATTATGACACCTCATGGGTTAAAGCACATTCAGGCATACCACGACCTTCGGAATGGCACGGCATGCCTGATGTGAGGAGATATGTATGTTTCTGAAAGTTATTTTTTAAAACGCCAATAAGGCGAATAGAATAGAATAGAAT
>JAFTEK010000274.1 GCA_017453705.1 Treponema sp. | reverse complement strand
TGGGCCACACCGGCGTGTTCAATGCGGTCGTCTGCTCCATGGAGGGCATGGACCTGCAGCTGGGCAGGCTCAAGGCCGCGATCGACGAGGCGGGCGGAATCCTCTGCCTGACCGCCGACCACGGCAACTCGGACGACATGTACGAGCACGCCAAGGACGGCAGCGTCAAGAAGGACAAGGACGGCGAGCCCAAGGCCAAGACCAGCCACTCGCTCAACCCCGTCCCGGGCATCATCTACGACCCCGAGTACAAGGGCGAGTACGACAACACCAAGCTCAACGACGGCCTGGGAATCAGCTCATGGCCTGCCACGCTGATGACGCTGATGGGCTACGTGCCGCCGACCGACTATGACAAGAGCATGGTCAACCTGAAGTAGTCGGTGCGGTCTCATTGGCGACCGACGTCAATCTGATGTAACATGCGAGAGCCTGTTTCGGGAGCTTTGGCTTTTGAGACAGGCTCAATAATGGAGGGCTTTATATGTCTGCGGTAGAACTTCAAAATTTTGAAAGCCAGCTTAGTTTGCTGTCTTTTGCTGAGCGGCTTTCGATAATTGATTATCTGGTCAAGTCTATGCAAGATGCTCTGCAGTCTGGCTCCTATGCCCAGAATCTAAAGAAAGACTGGGTTGATGACTTGTTTGCCCTGATGGACGCGAACCCCATAGATTCCAACGGGCAGAAATGGACCCGAGAGGAGCTTTATGAGCGATAAACAGTTCTTTGACTCCAATATCCTCGTTTACTTACAGGATTCCGCTGAACCTCAAAAGCAGCAGAAGGCTCGTTCCCTGTTCGCAGAAAGCAACAGGAACCATTCGGCTGTGATTTCAACACAATGCTTGCAGGAGTTCTATAATGTAACAACTGGCAAGCTAAGGCAAGACAAGCATATAATAAAGCAAGTAATTCATAATTATGCGCTTTATATGCCTGTTGTGCAGATAACCCCACTTTGATAGAGCAGTCGATAGACATAAGCATAGAAGCACAGCTTTCGTTTTGGGATTCGTTCATCCTGTCTGCGGCTGTTTCAGCTGGATGTACAGTTCTCTATTCCGAAGATTTGAACGATGGCCAGATTATTCATGGGGTTACCGTAAGGAATCCATTTATCTGATATTTTTTCTTTATTCCCGCTCCTATTCCCGGAATCATCACCACCCCCGGTGCTTGGCCGGGCTATTCTACCAGAGATGAACCGCCTGCGTTGCTTCAAGGCAACCAGACAGGCTCCCTCTCTGGTCTTGCCCTTACACAGTGGACGGAAGAATATTGAGTATGTCGATGCTGCCCGTCTGTACCTCGGCAGGATAGGACTTGCCCCCATATAACAAGACAAAAGCCTTGATATACTGAGAGCTGTTAGGCTTGGCATAAATCCGTCCGCCTTTGGGAGAGCCATTCTCCCAAAGGATGTCCGCCCTGAGGTTGCCCGGTAGGTGCAAGCCTTTCAACTCCCCGGACATCTTTCCTGACCCGGAAGCCCCACCCCTAAGCAACTCCACCATCAGCTTACCTTTGCTCATCCTTCCCCTGATTATAGAATCCACAGGCGACTGCTGCCCCTCGTTTTCTTCCATAAGCCTGTCATCGATGTTAGACAGGCCGGCAAGGAAGGAATGGATTTCAGGATACTTGTTGCTCTTGCCCAGGACAGCAGCAGCCTCCCATGTGGCTTCAAACAGCCTGCGCAAGAGAACGTTTTCTTTTTCTGTCCAATCCCTAGGCGGCTTAAAGCCTATAAAGAACTCACACGGGCCTGTAAGCAGACGGAAGTGCTTTTTGAGAAACTTAGTGTCCAAGCTGTAATCATAATAATTTTTAACAGAAAGGGCAGCATATACAGCCCCCATAGGAGCAAAGAAATCCTTGTCACAAGAAGACGGCGCGGAGTCCCCCCAGATATCACCCGCCCCATAAGAAATAGAGCCGTCATCTTGGAACATAGCCTTGGCACAGCGGAAACTCCGTTTGCGCAAGGCCTTGAGATAGCGAGACATGGAGGAGTATGACTTTTCCAACCCATACTTCAAATATGGCAGGGTATACAATGCCTCCATATTGTATACGCCACAATCCGCCTGCCCTTGCTTTCCGTCCAGCCAAAGCCCGCTTTCAAGAACGGGCAAAGTTCCCGGTTGCGAGAATGATGACAGCAGTTTGTAACGGTAGAACTTCCAGTCCGCCTCTGCTTGTTTGTCAGAAAGCGTGATAGAAAACCTCCTGTACCTGCGGGAGAAAAGGGATGCGTGGTCGTCCAACACTGACTGATATGGTTTGGTCTGGGCAAAGCAAAGCTTCTTGAGGGCTTTGTCCGCAGCAGAAGTCGCAAGTGACTTTGCAGACCGTGACACATCTCCGCCACTCCGCCTGTAATGTCCGCTCCTATAGGCAGTCTCTATGTCCACGTAAATTGTAACATCGTCCGCAGCTTCCACAATAAGAAAGCCGCCCTTCACACGGCAGCTTCCACCGGTGGTACTTGCCATCGCCATTGCACACATGGGTATACCATCCATACGCTCCAAGGCTATCGTATCATCGTCAAGGGCAAACACCGTCCGCGTCTCCCCATCGCTCTCAAATCCAGCCCTCAGATAAATGTTGCGTGGAAGAGAGGCACCGATATGAATTGCTATAACATCATTCGCAGCAGAAACAAAGACTTCCCTGCTATAACTTACGCTGGAACCACCGCCAAGCGGCGCGTTGCTGGAGAAAATCGCCGTGCTATCCTTGGGGCTTTCCAAAGAAAAGCTTTCGGAGGCAATTCCAGTCTCCATGTCCAACTTGCGCTCGTAGGTCAGAATGGAGTCCTCTTTTTCCGCAAGAGGCTGGCGGTCAGCGGAAGAAAAGAAGTCTATGCGAAAGTTGCCAGCACCCTTGTAGTGGGCCGGAGACGATATGAGCGGGGCAAAGCTTTCTTTGACAAGCTCGGCTGCCTCCGTGTCCTTTCCTTCCGCATACATGCTCTTTATCCTGGGAAAGTCCTTCCTGCTGCTCCTGTTTACCCTGTCTATGAATGGAGAAGACCACAAGGACTCCTCATTAAGAGCGATGATTTGCGAGCCTATGCCGCCGTAAACCGTTGCTCCCAGCCGTCCGTTCCCAATTGGAAAGGCACTGGCAAAGTCCTTTGCTGCCTCTTTGTAGCTAATTATATCCATAGGTATGAATTTAGCACGAACAGGGGAATCCGTGCAAGTGGGGGTCACGGAAATCAATTTTTGCGAAATATGCCCATCAGGAAAAACGTATTCCCGCGAGGTATCCCCATACGCGAG
>JAFTEK010000273.1 GCA_017453705.1 Treponema sp. | reverse complement strand
ATGCTTGATGGGAATTTCACAATCCAGTCTTCTTCATCGATTTTCGCAAATATTTTTGGTCTTGCTCCGCCTGATGAAGCACCGGCTTCAAAAATCGTATCAAGGTTCTGCCTGTCTTGTTCCGACAGCTTTGAATTGAGAATTCTCTCACACTCATCTGAAATCTCATCATAGTCAACCGGGAGTTGCGCTACTCCAGAAATGAATGTCTCAGGCTCATAGGTGAGTGCTCCCATGCCGCTTGAACCGACAATGGCCAGCCTGTCCAGTGTTGAAAGTGTTTCTGGCTGGATTCCTTCGCGCTGAAGCATACGGTCAACCAGAAGCCGCCCCCAGCCGTCCGGAAGGCTGTCATTGAAAATTCCGTGCAAACCGCCGAAGGGTTCCCATTCCGGGATAAAAACACGTTTTTCCAGCGGGAGTGAAAAAGGGGAAATGGAAAAGCCCGTAGAAAGCCACTGGTCAGAATAAGAAAAAGCGGCGAACCTGTCCCGGTACAATGCGAGCGTACCCACGAGTGTCTTTTGCAATCCGTTGTTGAAAAAGACGGAAAGTCGGTCAACTTTTTTCACTTTGGATAAGCTCCTCTATGGAAGAAAAAAAAGGGCTTGCGAACAGCGCGTCAAAATCCTTCTCGCAGCCGAGTGCGATGGCTACCTTTACAAGCGAGTCAAAGGCAATCTCATGCTTTTGCTCGAATCTCTTGTAGGATGCAAAGCTCATCCCCGCCCGCTCGGCAAGCTCTTCCTGTGTGAACTGGTGTTCTTTCCTGCGCTTCCGCACCCGCGCCGATACGGCCTCCGCAATCTGGGGCGCGGTCTTTTGTTCTAGTTGAATCATTGCTCATATATTAGCAAATTTCGACTTTTTTGTCCACTTTAGCTAATATATGAGCAGTGATATTGTTGGCTTGACAAACTGCGGGCGACCGCACACGAAACTGCGAACATGCGAAAGTGAAAAGTCGTCAAGAAAAGTGCAAAATTCATGCATGGAACGTCTGGCAGGACTCCTCCGTGGGCGGCGGCTTTATGCCGAGATTGACAACATTTTGTGCTGAAAGTATAATCGACCTGTTCGGAAAACTGCACTGGCAGCCAGGCTGTCGGCGTTGCCAAGCCGGTTTCGGACATCTCTGATGAGCCTGTTGCAAAAAGACCTCGCGTGAACAGGATTTCAGGAGCGTGGTGGGGCATAAAAATGGTGGTTGTTTTTTTGTTTGCGTTGGTGGCCGGTTTTTTTGGCATGATTCTTCTTATTCCGGGCTTCCTCTTATGTCATAGGAAAAAGGTTCTTTCCATAATCTGTTTTGTATTCTCTTTCGTCTGTTTCCTGCCAGCCCTTTTTCTTCTTTTGATATTGATTCTGAGTTTTCTTCCAGAGAAAGTGACTTGGGGATTGACGTGGGTATACCGATGGGAACTGATATGACAGCCGATGAAATCTCCGAGCTTTTCCGCAGGCTGAGGGAACAGATGCCGGATCCGCGCCCTGAGCTGGATGCCCCGAATGCATTCTGCTTCCTTGTGTCCGTGGTGCTGAGCGCACAGGCGACTGACAGGAGCGTGAATGAGGCGGCTCCTTCCCTGTATGCTGTTGCTGACACCCCCGCAAAGATGCTGGAGCTTGGTGAGTCGGGTTTGATACCCTATATAAAGAAGATAGGCCTCTACAATGCGAAGGCGCGCAACATCATCGCCCTGTCCCGGCAGCTCCTGGAGAGGCACGGGGGGCGGGTTCCGGACAGCCGTGAGGAGCTTATGGCCCTGAGCGGTGTCGGGCGCAAGACGGCCAATGTCGTCCTGAACGTCGTCTTTAAGCGGCCTGTCATGCCGGTGGACACGCATGTGTTCCGCGTGTGCAACAGGACGGCCCTTGCTCCGGGCAAGGATGTGGGCGAGGTGGAGGAAGGGCTGGAGAAAGTCGTGCCGGAGGAGTATGCCCTGAACGCGCACCACTGGCTGCTTTTGCACGGACGCTACACATGCACCGCGCGGAAGCCCCGCTGTGAGGTCTGTGTCCTGGCAGGATTGTGCCGCTTTAAGAAGCCCGATTGAGATTTGAGTTGCTTTCAAAAGTCGGTTATTTTTGAAACTTCATCGCATTTGTTTTTCCTTTAGAATAGGCAGCATAGGGAAACGCTGATTAATCGACCTGTTCGGAAAACTGAGGTTTCCGAACAGCTCTAATATAGGAGGATACTCATGGCTGCTACTCAGATTGTAAGCGGAAAGTTCAACAGTGCTAAGGTTTTCACCAACAACGTGGAGGAGGCATCCATCCTTCAGGTCAAGACCCTGTGCGACCAGTCTTTCGCCGAAGGCTCCCGGATACGCCTTATGCCGGACATCCATGCTGGTGCGGGCTGCACAATCGGGACTACTATGACCGTCACGGACAAAATCTGCCCCAACTTGGTGGGTGTGGACATCGGCTGCGGGATGGAGACAATCGTTTTCCATGCTGACTCCCAGGTGAGCCGCAAGTTTGACCCGGCCAGGCTGGACAAATGCATCCGGGGAAACATACCCTCCGGGTTTGACATCAGGAAGTTCCCTCATAAATACGTGGAGCAGGTGGAATGGGACAAGATACGCGGCAAGATTGACAAGAGCCGGGCCAGGATGAGCCTGGGTACACTGGGAGGGGGCAATCACTTCATAGAGGCAGACCGGGACGAGGACGGCAACCTCTACATTGTCGTGCACTCTGGCAGCCGTCATGCGGGGCTTGAGATTGCAGGGTATTACCAGGCGGAGGCATGGAAGCAGCTGAACGACAAGCGTGACTGTGATATGACAGCCCTCATTGACCGCCTTAAGTCTGAGGGGAAGGAGCAGGAAATAGAGGGTGAGCTGAAGAAACTTCACGGGCAGGTAAAGACTGACGTGCCTGAGTCCCTGGCCTATGTGTCAGGCCAGCTCTTTGACGATTACCTGAACGACATGCGGATAATGCAGCATTTTGCCATGCTGAACCGCAAGGCAATGGTGGACATAATCTGCGTGGGGCTTCGTGTCGCAAAGGATGAGATAGCCGAGCAGTTTACGACAATCCACAACTACATTGATCTGGACGCGATGATTCTGCGCAAGGGGGCTGTGAGCGCGAAGGAAGGGGAGAAGCTTCTGATACCCATGAACATGCGCGATGGAAGCCTCATCTGCATAGGGAAGGGGAACGAGGACTGGAACTATTCTGCGCCTCACGGTGCCGGCCGCATCATGAGCCGTGCCAAGGCCAGGCATAACCTGAGCGTGGAAAAATTCAAGCACGAGATGAAGGGGATATACTCCACAACGGTAGGCAAGGACACCATAGACGAGGCTCCTATGGCCTATAAGCCCATGAAAAGCATTCTGGAGAACATCGGCCCTACCGCCGAGCTCGTGAAGGT
>JAFTEK010000272.1 GCA_017453705.1 Treponema sp. | reverse complement strand
GGCAATCCGACTGATAATCCGACTGATAAAAAAGGCCACTTTAGCAAAGAAACGAAATCTGCTATAATCATACCACCATGTCCAAAGAAAAAAATCCTTCCCAAACCAGGCACCCCATACGCAAAGCCTTAATCACAATCCTTTTTCTGCTGCTCCTGCTCAGCCTTGCGTCATTCCTATGGTTCGGATACGCAAAGAAAGACAGGGCTTCCTTCCTGTCAGCCATACCGGGCGACTACAGCCTTATTCTGCACACTGACAATATATGGGAATCAGCAGGCCCCCTGCTGGATCTCAAGTCAGCTGACAGCCTGCTTACTGATGCCAGCCTCGCAGGGTACCGGGCCGCATACCTTGCCCTTAGAAAAAGCACCCTCAGGCAGAACAAATGGACTCCGCTCATAGCCGGCAGGAAGGCAGAGCTGGCTGTCTACATGGACGGTGAAAACATTGACTTCATAGCAGTCACTGACGCAGGAAACTTTGCCTGCATCACCCGCCTTGCATCAGTATTCCTTCCATTCGCGAAGATAGAAGGCCTTGAATACATCAAGGATGGCGGATACTTCATCTACAAGTCAGTTGACAAAAACACAGGAAGCATTACAAAGATCTACATCAAGACACGCAAGAACTTAATCGCAGCAAGCCTTTCCCCTTCCCTCCTGCTCAAGGCACTACAGGCAGACCACAGCCCTGAGCACCCGGAACAGGCTAAAAACCTGCTTCAATCCAAGAGTGACTTCCCTTTCAAGATTGTCATGAGGGCAAAATCCCTTGTGTCAAAGGCCGTCCCTCCGGACAACATATACCTGGCAAGCCTCATATCACTTTTGGGCGAGGAGGCAAAAAGCCTCGTTGAATTCAGGATTGATGACGGGGAAGTCCAGCTGGAGGCCTCCATACCGCTTGATGGAAAAAGCGTCACAGACTCCCCTCTGGCCCCGCTGCTGTCAAAAAAATCCTCCACACCGGCCATGCTCACCCGGTTCCCAAACAACATCCAGTATTACACCCTGCTCCACACAGGAAGACTTGAAGAACTGAAAGACTCTTTGTTCCCCATCGTACAGCAGACACAAGACATAGAGACGGCATGGGCAGAAGGAGAGGCATACGCGAAGAAACTTTTCAAGTCCAGCATAGAGGAACTTGTATTCTCATGGGCAGGAACAGAATTCGCCCTTCTCGGGGTGGACGGGAGCAGCGACCCGGTATTCGTCCTGCAGGTAGGCGATGAATAAAAGCGGCAGCAGGCATTCCACAAACTCACCAAATCCCTGCTAATAAAAAACAACAGCAGCCTGATTGTGGACGGGCTCAGGCTCCCCTGCCTGGAAATTCCCCCTTTATTCAAAAGCATACTCAAAATGCTCAAGATAGAGTTTCCCAGGCCTTATTACCTGGTGCAGGAAGGTTATATCTACTTCTCAGAATCCCCGCAGAACCTTGCCATACTGTTCAACCACTACAAGGCTGGAAACATGCTGGCCCGGAACGAGACCTGGAAAAAAATAAGCCAGGGACAGCCGCCTGAGCTGGCACTGGGGCTTTTCTACAACACGGACAGGAGCATTCCATTTTTCCTTCAGGGCAACGGCATAATCAGCAAACTGCTGGGGCTATACAATATAGGCCGGGTTGACTTCAGTTTCAATGACAACAGCATCATGGCCGCATACCATGCGACAGCGGTGAACAGCTACAGCAGCCGCTCCCTGTCAGGCTTCCCCATCATGCTGGAAGACACGCCGGACTTTTACCTGGAAGCGGAGGCCGAAGGGAAACCGGCGGACAATACCGCTGGCAGCGAGGCCGTATTCTGGTGCGAGGGCGGCAGGACAGTAAAATCCCTTGACTTCTCCTCCCTTTCGGTGTCCCGGATGCTCCTTAACGAAAACTGCCGGGTAAAAGCCAGCGCCCAGCCCTGCTCAGGCGGAGGTGTCGTCTGGATTGTAGACGACAAGGGAACGGTATTCCTCCTTGACAGAAAGCTGAGGGCAGTCCGCCCCTTCCCCGTCCTCACCGGCTGCAAACCATCCGCAAGGCCGGCGGCAATAGGCAAAAAGCTTCTCATTCCGGCGGAAGGAGGAATTCTTGCGATTGTCGATGACTATGGAAACGTAAGCGAGCTTGAAGTTCCTGACGACTGCAACTTCAAGTCATCCCCGGCGGTGGCAGGAAACACCGCAGCCGTCTATTCAAAGGGATTCGAGGGAAAAATCTTCCTGATACAGGACGGAAAAATCAGCAATGCCGACTCCCCGATGGAAGTTGACGGAATAGCATTCGGTTCCCCCTGCCTGACGGAAGACGACGGAAAAACCGTCACTGCGATGATTACCCAGGCGGGAGACTTCCACCTGTTCGAGGACGGCAGCCTGCGCAAAGGGTTCCCGGTCTCGGTGCCGGGAGTTTTCCATACAAACGTTGTCCGTGCGGACGGCTCTTACTTTGCCCTGAGCGCGGACGCAGAGCTTTTCAGGATAGAAGATGACGGAAGCTTCAGCAAGGTGCAGGTTCCGGGTCTCAGCGACGCGAAGGAAGCCTGGCTTTCCAGCGACGGAGAGATAATCTACTTGAGCGGGAATTCCAATCACATATATGCCTTTACAAGCAGTCTTGAAATGATGTATGGTTTCCCTGTCGCCGGGAGGGGGCAATGTGTCATCACAGACGTAAACGGTGACGGAAAGAAGGACTGCGTTGCCCTTTCCATGGACAAAAAAATATACGCATGGACTATACGATGAAAAAGATGAAAAAACGGAAAAGCGTTATCAAATCTATCGCCGCAAGCCTTGCCGCCGCAAGCCTTCTGGCAGCGTTATCATCCTTGATGGCCTCCTGCACCACGATGCAGCAGGATATCTCAATTTCAGCTGACTCAGCCCACGATGCAGCCCTATCTGCTTCAGCCGCGCTTGAAATTGCAAAGGCGGATGCAGAGGCAATCGAGGCCTCCGGCACAAAGTCACACTCATCACAGCTTTCTTCCGTGATAAGCATGATAGATGAAAGGCTCTCCTCGGCACAGAGGCTGGACAAATCCCAGGAAGCAAGGCTGACCGCCCTTCAGGGCAGGGCCTATCTGTTAAAGGGTAGCCGCCCAGCAGCAGAAAAATGCTACTCCCGCTCCGCCTCCAGGAACCCCGATGACGAGCAAGTCCTGATACTTGGCCACCGCCTTGGAAAAATTTCCGATCTTGACAAGCTCATAGAAAAGCATGACGGCAACGCATCATTGATCCTGGAACAAGCCATTGACTCCTATAAAAATGGAAGATACTCCGATGCGGCGGGTCAGTTTGACACAGCCTTCCTTTATCTGGATGAAGGATACAAGGACATATACGGCAGAATAAGGAACATGGCCTGGCAGCTCAAGGGGGTCACGGCATCGGATACAAAAGTCTCCCAGCTTCTTGCAAAGAAAGAAATCACCGTGCAGGAGATGATGCTGATAACCCAGGAGTCCACGGACATTCTTAACGTTTACACAGCCTCGCAGAAGCAGGACGGGGAAACGCTGTTCCAGACCCTGATAAAAGAAGGCCTTATGAACTCAGTTTCAAACGAAAGCTTTCCCAGCGCGGCGAGCATGGTGAACAGGAGCGACAGCGGTGTGACAAAATCAACGACCGTGACCCGGCTGCTCGCGGCACGTTTCCTCTGGAACCTATACTGGCGTGGCGGCGGGGCAGACCCGCAGAAGTATTCATCCAGATACAGGGCAAAAGGAAAGAGTCCTGTAAAAGACATTCCGCTAACGGATCCCGATTTTGACGCGGCTATGGGCTGCGTGGAAAAGGAATGGCTGGAATTACTGGACGGCACGAAATTTGACGGGAACGGAAACATCACAGGCGCCCAGTTCAACGCCGGTATAAAAAAACTGGATTAAAACGGATTAGGAGTATAATACATGACAACGGAACATCAGATTTCTTTTGGCCCTGAGGAGCGGCCCCCGCTAAGCCGCTGGATTCCCCTGAGCTTCCAGCATGTGTTCGCCATGTTCGGAGCCACAGTGCTTG
>JAFTEK010000271.1 GCA_017453705.1 Treponema sp. | reverse complement strand
TCTACTATGTAGCCATGCTCCCCGGTTGACAGGGCCGGCACACCACCGGATGAGCTGTCACGGAAGGTGGTCTCAAGGCTTCCGTTGAGGTACACGGAGATGTCACCGCCTGACGCGGACACGCCTATCGTGTTCTTTACCCCGTAGCCGCCCTTGAGCAGTCCGCTGCTCCGCCAGTCCTGTATGACGGACTTCTCCCCGGCAAGGAACTTGGCTATGCTGTACTGCTGCCTCGTGTTCACCATCACGGCGAGGAAATAGGTCTTGCCGCCCTTGCTCCTGGCGGCGAACAGCAGTCCCTGACCCGCAGTGCCGCTGCCCTGCCGCCTTGTCACCGCCACGGACGCGGCGGCGGACACGGACGTGTCCACGACCTTCCATTCGGTGCGACCTCCGGGGGCAAGGCAGGCGGGGGCGTTCGTCCTGAAGAGGACTTCCGTGCCCCCCTCTGCCGAAGTGCTTTGTTCGAACAGCATGGTGCCGACGGCCGTATCCGTCTTCCGCTGACCATGTGTATGGTAGGCGGCTCCCATCCCGGGCCGCTCGTACCAGTCCTGGTCTTGGGGAACCTCGCATGACAGCAGCACGGCCAGGAGCGGCAGGATTTGCTTTGCGAATCGTCCCATGCCCGCCCCCAGGTAGATGCCGTGCTGCCTCGTTATGTTGAGCCGGGCAAGAACCTGAGGCTGTATACCAAGCCCGTTGTACAGCGCCTTGTAGGTGCTCCGGTTCCCCGCCCCCGCCCTCCAGCAGAGCATCGCTCTTCCGTACAGGCGGAAAACGCAGTCCTCGGGGGACTTCCCTTCCCTGACCGGGTACAGCTCAACGCCCGCCCTGACTCCCGCTATTCCTGTGACCGTCTCCTGCCATTTCTCGTCCGTGAACGCCCACCATCCTGCGGATATGGGAATGCGGACTGCAAGATTTGTCTCGCTGCCTGGCTTTACGACCTGTGAGAATGCTGGAACTGGCGTGAATGCTACTGCAAGTAAAAAAGATAGAATAATCATATAGGTGCGGCTGACGCACTGAAATTTGGGAAATACATTTGCTTTTGTCTCCAAGATTGCCTTCTTTTTGTCTCCAAGAGAACAGTATGCGGAATGCCGCTCTTTGTCAAGGGGGGAAAGACGGGAAGCAGGGAGTTTAGTTTGTTGAAATAATATAAAAGAATAATGCTTTTTAAGCCTTTGTAACTATGGTATAATTTAGGCATGGGTTGGAAATCGTTGGTAGAGGCTCTTGACAAGCTGGAACGGTCCGATTGACAGCAGCGATGTCTCACTTTATGTTTGACTGCCTTATACTTATTGACCGTCCTCGGCAAAAACTAAATTCCGTGGCTCTGCTATATTAGAATGTTTTGGCTCGTTGCACTGGAACATTCACCATGCTATAATATAACAATGAACATACTGGATTACCTCGCCTGGCGGGGAGACCTGGACTTCGCGCGCTGTCCACTGAACGAGGTGGACGCTCTTATCCTCTGCCAGCTGAGCTACATGAAGCTTGACTCTCTGGTTCCATCCAGCTTTTCCGGCAGGCAGGGAAAGGGCATGACCCTCTCTCAGGCCGCGGCTGCCTTTGAGAACAGCCCGGACTATGAAGAGAGAAGCAACATGGGGGCTTTCATCAATCAGCTCAGCGCAAGGCTTTTGCATGAGGCCGCAAGCTCCCGCCGCTTTGGAAAACTGGAAGTCTCCGCTTTTATAAACAAGATAGACGAGGCCAACGACGAGCAGTTTTCCGCCATCACTTTCTCCTTTGGCAAAAAATGGAACTTCATCGCATACAGGGGAACGGACGACACGCTGGTGGGCTGGAAAGAAGACTTTAACCTGGCCTATATGGACAGCGTTCCGGCACAGATTGACGCGCTTTCATATTTCTCAGAGGCAGCAAAGGCCTTAAAAGGAAACTTTTACCTGGGCGGGCACTCTAAAGGGGGCAACCTCGCGCTCTTCTCGGCGTCCAAAGCGGAGCCGAAAGTCCAAAAAAGAATTCTTGCGATATATGACAACGATGGGCCGGGCTTCAGGGAAGACTTTTTTGAAAGTTCCGGTTACAAGTTCATCTCTGGCAAGCTTAAAACTTTCGTACCACGGCTTTCTATAGTTGGCATGCTTTTTTCCAACGCGGGGAACTATGAGACCGTGGAGAACGAGCTGAAAGACATGGTTATGCAGCACGACCCTTTCAGCTGGCAGGTGGGGCCTTTGAGCTTTGTCAAGTGCGAGGCTCTTGGAAACGAAAGCCGCTTTGTCGGCAGAACCCTTAACGAATGGTTCAGAACCCTTTCCACCGAGGAAAAGAAGCTTTTCGTGGAGTCCGTCTTCAGTATTCTTGAGGGGAGCAAGGCAAAGACAAACTTTGAACTGACCAAGAACTGGTTTGACAGCCTGATCGGGATGAAAAAGAGCCTTGACGGGCTGCCCAAGTCATCCCGCGATGCCATGTGGAAGAATATCCAGGCCTTGGTCAAGATTGTGGCGGATGATTTTGCAAAACAGCTGATTCCTGACTTATCACGCAGGCAGGACTGAGATGAAAAAAGGAAGCTTCCAGCTATATTTTGGCCTGGTCCTTGTGTCCATTATATTGATTCTCGCGCTAGTCAGCAGTTTCTATACGCCATACGGAATAAACGACATAGACGTTGCCGCAAGGAGCTGCCCCCCATCGTCATCCCACATAGCCGGGACTGACAACCTGGGGCGTGATATATTCAGCCGCCTTATGACCGGCGGCAAGTTCACGCTTCTGGTCGCGCTCGGCACGGTAGCCCTAAGCTCCCTGGCCGGGAGCATTCTGGGTATGCTCTCAGGATACTTCGGGGGAATTCTTGACGAAATCATAATGCGCATTGTGGATGCCCTGACATCCTTTCCCGGCATTCTCATCGCGCTTGTCGTAGTGACAGTCCTTGACTGGGGTAAATTCACCATAATCCTGGCCCTGGTTATAATGTTCACCCCAAGCTTTACCCGTATAGTGAGGATAGGCACGCTCAAGTACCGGGATGCCGAATTCATACAAAGCTGCAAGGTCTTTGGCTGCAGCCTGACGCGAATACTTATCCTCCACATATACCCGAATGTCCTTCCCCTGCTTTTTC
>JAFTEK010000270.1 GCA_017453705.1 Treponema sp. | reverse complement strand
GGCCGCCGCATACGGTCGATTATAAAGGATTCCAAAAACCGCCTCTGGTTTTCCACGTTCGGGGACATGGCCTTGCTGAGATACGACGGCACGACTGTGACCCGCTTTTCCTCGCAGGACGGACTGCCCTATGACCGTGTAAGGGCTATATACGAATGTGATGACGGCAGCATAATTGCAGCCTGCACAGGGGGTGTCGCGCTCATAAAAGGCGATGAAGTCACTGCCGTATATGGAGAACAGTCAGGAATCACAAACACAGAGGTGCTGACAGTCTGCCAGTCACAGGATGGTAAAATCATCGCGGGAACAGACGGTGGCGGCATCTACGTCATAGACAAAGGCTCTATATCCCATATAGGTACGGAACAAGGGCTAAGCTCAGAGGTAATCATGCGAGCCAAAAGGAGCCTGTCGCATGATGTAATCTGGCTGGTGACAGGCAACTCCATCTCATACATGACAAGGGATTCAGTCGTTCACACAGTCAGGAAATTCCCTTATTCCAACAACTTTGACCTGTACGAAAACGGAAGCGGAGAGTTGTGGGTGCTGAGCAGCGACGGGGTATATATCGCAAATGTGGACAGGCTCATACAAGACTCAGACATAATCCCCCTGCACTATGGGATTGACAACGGACTTCCTTGCATCGCCACATCCAACTCCTACAGCTTTTTGACAGAACAGGGAGATTTGTACATAGCGGGCATGACCGGCGTTGCCCTGGTGAACATAAGGCAAACCCTTGAAGGGCTTTTTGACTTTAAGATGGCCGTGCCTTTCATAAGCTGCGACGGAAAACTCATATACCCCTCAGATGACGGGGCTTTCTCCATTCCGTCATCTGCAAGAAAGCTCACGGTATACGGTTATGTATTCAACTATTCCCTGACCAACCCCCAGATGTCCTACAAGCTCACGGGTTTTGACAGGGAAGAAAACATCATCAAGAGGAGCCAGCTCGCACCTGTCAGCTACACCAACCTCAAGGGCGGAGACTACAACTTTGAGATGAAGCTCTTGGACTTCCAGGGAAAAGCCGTCCGCTCACTAGATGTTAAAATAATAAAACGCAAGGCACTGCATGAATTTGTATGGGTCAGAATAGCCTTGTTGCTCCTTGTCGCTATCGCAATATGCACAGCCGTGAGGCTGTACATAATCCACAGGACAAGCAGCCTGCTAAGAAAAGAGAAGGAGCAGAGACAGCTTACCCGCGAGATAGTAGAAGCCTTCGCAAAAGTCATAGACATGAAGGACGCTTACACAAACGGACATTCATCGCGCGTAGCAGAATACACAAAGATGCTGGCCCGCGAGCTAGGCTACGGTGAAGACGATGTGGAAAAGTTCTACAACATAGCTCTCCTGCACGACATAGGCAAAATCGGCATTCCCTCAGAAATCCTGAACAAACCGGGCAAGCTCACCGACAAGGAATTCAACCTCATAAAGTCACATTCCTCCCTAGGCTATACAGCCCTAAAGGACATCAGCATAATGCCGGAGCTGGCGGTAGGTGCCTGTGCCCACCATGAGAGGCCTGACGGAAACGGATACCCCAAGGGGCTGGACTACGCCAGCATCCCCAGGGTCGCACAGATTATCACCGTGGCGGACACATTTGACGCGATGTATTCAGACCGCCCTTACCGCAAGAGGATGAATTTTGCCAAGGCTGTGTCCATAATGAAGGAAGTCCGTGGAACCCAGCTATTCCCCGATGTGGTGGACGCATTCCTACGCCTTGTCGAGCGCGGCGAGTTCAAAGCCCCCGATGACCACGGCGGCGGCACAACCGAAGACATCAACAACATACGAAACAAATATAAATAAATTTTGGAGGAGCTAATTATGGTGAACTATTCAGAGAACGAAGGCAAGCTCTATCACATCCAGTGTGGCAAGGGGGACGTGGGACGCTACGTCATACTTCCGGGAGACCCCAAGAGGTGCGAGAAAATCGCAGCCTATTTTGATGACGTGCATTTTGTGGCGGACAGCCGCGAGTTTGTAACCTACACAGGAACCCTTGACGGCGAGAAAGTCAGCGTGACCTCAACTGGAATAGGCGGCCCCAGCGCTTCCATAGCACTGGAAGAGCTGGTTGCTTGCGGTGCAGACACATTCGTCAGGATCGGAACCTGCGGGGGTATGCAGCTGGACGTAAAATCAGGAGACCTTGTGATTGCAACAGGCTCTATAAGACAGGAAGGAACGACCAAGGAATATGCCCCGATAGAATTCCCTTCCGTTGCCAACTTGGATGTGACAAACAGCCTTGTTCAGGCCGCCCAGAAACTGGGGATGAGCCACCATGCTGGAGTCGTGCAGTCCAAGGATTCTTTTTACGGCCAGCACTCACCAGAGATAAAGCCCGTGAGCTATGAGCTTTTGAACAAGTGGGAAGCATGGATAAGGATGGGCTGCCTGGCCTCCGAGATGGAGAGCGCGGCTTTGTTCATAGTGGGCCAGTACCTCCGCGCAAGGGTAGGCGCAATCTTCCTTGTAATGGGCAACCAGGAGCGCGCCAAGAAAGGCCTGGACAACCCGATTGTCCACGATACAGACAGCGCAATCCGCACGGCAGTGGAGGCCGTAAGAATTCTGATACAAAAGGACAAGGCCAGCAAATGAACATTGCCCTTTTCACAGATTCCTACATACCGACAAAAAGCGGCATTGTCACCGTCGTACTGCAACTGCGCAAGGTGCTTACCGACATGGGACATCACGTAGTCGTGGTCACGGTAAAGCCTCGCAACTACCATGACCCGGAGATAGACAATGACCCGGACATCCTCCGCATTATCTCCGTGCCCACTCCATTCAAAATTCCAGACCAGTATATCGGCTTTCCGTTTGAGCACGTAATCATCCCCTTCCTAAAGCAACATAATGTGCAGATTATACACTCGCATACAGAATTCTTCATTGCACATGCCGCCAAGCTGTCGGGGAAAAAGCTGCATATACCTGTCATTGCCACGACCCACACACTCTGGGATGACTTTTACGAATACTACCTGCCCCTTGGCCGCTATATACCGGTGAAAATCATCCGCAAAATAGTCAAGCGGCTTTACAAAAAATTTTATGCCCTGATTAACGTCTCGGAAAAAGCGCACGACTACTTCAAGGAGCCGTTCATGCTACCCGGAACTCCATCTGCGATAATCCCCAACGCGCTGGATTCCGACAGCTTTATCCGAAACCCTCTCTCGCCAGAAGAGCTGCTTGCGCTTAGAAAAAGCTGGGGCATAAAAAGCGATGACGTTGTTCTGCTTTTCCTAGGGCGTGTCGTAGAAGAAAAACGTGTTCAGGAACTGCTTGAAATATGCATGAGGGTCATCCAGAAAAATGAAAAGATAAAAGTCCTGTTCGTGGGCTCAGGGCTGGCTTTGCAGGATTTGGAGAAGGCTGCAAGGGATGTGTCCGACAGGATTATCTTCACAGGCTATGAGCCTTGGACAAAAGTTCACTACTATTACGGGATAAGCGACATATTTATCACGGCATCCCTTTCCGAAATGCACTCAATGACCGTGCTTGAAGCCCTTATGTCCCGCCTGCCGATAGTGGCCAGAAAGGACTCCAGTTTTTCTGACACAATCTACCACGGAATAAACGGATACATGGCCGACAGTGACGAGGAGATGGACGGATACCTGCTGGAACTGGCAGCTGACGCGGACAAGAGGCACAAGTTCGCAGAAGAGAGCTACAGGATATCCAAGAACTTTACCCCGGATGTGTTTGGAAGGAGAACCATCGCCTTTTACGAGAAGGTGCTGGAAAAATACCCTGAAAAAACCACGGACAAAGAACTGCAGAAAGCAGTGGATAGCGTCCGATAAAATACCAAATAAAAAAAGCCGGGGAATTGGAATTGCCCCGGCTTTTTATAAATCACAGGCCTTTTGCCCAGATGTATGTACTCAAGTAGGGATCGGGTTTGACTATGTTGCCGCTGCGCCATATCTCATCGATAAGGCCGTTGCTGTTAATGCGGCCAACCCTTACACGCTTCTTAAGGTGCTGGTTCTCACCGTCTATTGTCACCATTCCTTCCGGTGCATCATAGGACAAGCCCTTTGCGGCCATCCGCACGTCCTCCACATTAAACGTCCCTGCCTTCTCACATGCCGCCGCCCACAGGTAAACGGCAATGTAACCGGCTTCCATAGGGTCTCCAATCACGCAGTCGCTGCCAAAGAGATTCCTAAAGCGGGACACAAAGGACAAGTTCTGCATTGAGGCTATCGTCTGCAAATAGCTCCATGAAACATAATGCCCAGTCAAGAGGTCTGCCCCGATATAGTCAATCTCGCTCTCCGATATGGAAAAACTCATCACAGGTATGTCATCGGAAGTTATACCGGCCTCCCCCAGCTGGGTAAAGAAAGCCTTGTTGGACGATCCGTTTAACGTGTTCAGTATCACATCCGGCTTTGCTTCCTTAATCTGCTCTATTACGTCATGGAAGTCCTCGCACTCCATGTCCACATAACGCTCGCCGACACATTCCCCTCCCAGAAATTTCAGGTAGGCTTTAACAATGTCACCGGCCGTCCGTGGGAACACGTAATCAGAGCCTACCATGAACATTTTGCTTCCAAAGTTCTTAAAGCAATATTCCACGGCAGGAACAACCTGCTGGTTTGGAGCAGCCCCTACATACATGATATTGGGGCTGGCTTCCAGACCCTCATACTGGAGGGGATACCACAGAAGCCCGAAGATGTCCGGCTCTTCTACGACGGAACGCACAGCCTTGCGAGAAGCGGAGGTCCAGCAGCCAAAAATCGTGGCAACCTTGTCCTCTGTCAAAAGCTTTCTGGCCTGGCTTGCGAATACATCCGGATTGCTCTCACCGTCCAGCTGAACGACCTCTATCTTATGGCCAAGCACCCCTCCGGCAGCATTTATCTCGTCTATGGCCATCTGCTCGGCTTCGCAAACCGGCATCTCGCTCTGTGCCATTGATCCTGTCAAAGAGTGCAACAGGCCAACTTTCACAGTTGTGTTTCCCTCCGCCTTCTTGCAGCCTGCAAAAAGCAACGTGAACGCAGCACACACGGCCAATATATTCTTTTTCATCAGTCTTCTCCCATGATAACATCGTAGGTGGTCATAAGGCCTTTTCCCTTTATGTCGCACTCAATCGGCTCACTGAACTTAATATCAGAGTCCTTGAGCCTGTCGTAAACGGCCTGGGATACCCTGATACCCCCCGGCGAACAAGCCGACTCCATGCGGCTGGCAACGTTGACGGTGTTGCCCCACACGTCATAGACGAACTTGGTCTTTCCTATGACACCGGCACTGACAGGCCCGCGGTTCAACCCAATGCGGATGTTGAACTTTATCTTGGCATTCTCATTATAGTCCTTAAGATCCTCGTACATTCCCTTGGCAAATTCCACCATAATCCGTGCATGGTCATCGTTTAGGGATGGCAGACCGCAGCCCGCCATGTAAGCGTCTCCTATCGTCTTTATCTTTTCCACGCCCATCCTCTTGGCACGCTCGTCAAATCGGCTGAACAAGTCATTCAGTGCCAATACAATCTCAGAGGCGGTATGGTTGCTGGAAGTCTTGGTAAAGCTCACTATGTCTGAGAAGAGCATGGTGACATCGGCAAAGTTTTCACCGATTGCGTGGATATCGTCCTTTAGTTCCCTTGCGATTTTGTCTGGCAATATGGCACGGAGCAACTGGTCAGACTTTTCCTTCTCGACAGCAAGCTCTTTTGTCCGCTCTTGAACAAGTCCTTCCAGCCTGATATTCTCCCTTGCCATACGGCGCTCCCTCAGATAGATAACGGAGAATACAGCTATCAAGGAAGCCACGGATACAACAATCCAGAACCAGGTGGTCTGCCATATGTAAGGCTTTTGTAAAAAAAGCATGGTCTCTGCCTTGTCAGAGATAACCCCATCTCCGTTTATGGCGGACACCATGAAAGTATGTTTTCCGGGTTTTAGGTTGGTATATGATACCGTCCTAGAGGTATTCGGTATAGAAAAGTCATCATCAAAGCCTGTCAGCTGGTGGGTGAACATTATACGCTCCGGGGCATCAAAGCTTAGTCCTGTGTATTTTATGTCAACGCGCTTGGTTCCCGGCTTTAGCTCCACCACAGAGTCAAACTCCTTGTGTTCCACCGTATCCACCCTTATGCTTTCTATGCAAACCAAGGGCTTTATCTGGCTCGCCTGGTCTTTGGCAGGATTGTATACTGCAACTCCATCCACCATCGGGAACCAGAGGCGGCCATCGCTGTCACAGGCACTTACAGCCGTGGATGTGGGGCCGTCAGAGTCAAGTCCGTCATTCTTGTTGTAGAACTTGGGCACAAGCACTTCCCGCCTGCCCGCTGCGACTTCCATTAAATCCTCAAAGGAAACGGATGAAACTCCGTAATTGCTCGTCATCCAGATGTTACCCAGCTTGTCCGGCAGCATCTGGAAAACCGAATCAGTCCCAAGCCCCTGCTCAGCCCTGATTACATCAAACAAGACAGGTATCCTCTCCAGCGAGCTGTCATAGGCAGGACATCGGGTCAGCCCGCTGCCGGAGCATATCCAGTAGGAGCCTTTTTCGTCCTGTGAAATCTTGAACACGACATTACCGGCAAGTCCATTTTCGGTAGTTATCCTGCCGATAAGCTTTTCGTTCCTCATAAGATAAACGCCGCCGCCGTCAGTTCCTATCCATAACATGCCGTTGGCATCAAGGTACAGGCACATCACGTACTCATTCTCAAGTCCGTCCAGCTGCTTGAAATTGATGATAGTGCCGTCCTTATGGATAATGCTAAGGCCTGTGGTCGTGCCTACGTAAAGCTCGCCTTCGCCGCCTTCTATGGCAACACGAACCTTGTTGCCCGCAAGCCCCTCGTCAGAACTCCAGCTGGTGATTTTGCCAGTAAGGGTGTTGTAACGCAGCTGGCCGGGTTTTCTATAGCAGCTTACCAGTATGTCTCCGTTCTCTGTCACATCCACGTGACGAACCCTTATGTCCTGGGTGAACTTGGTCAGGGCATTTGTTACCTGCTGCCCTCCGATGTAACACATTACACCGTTGTCCGTGCCGACCCAAACCCTGCCGTCAAGGTCTTCCGCTATGGCGTTGGACGTTGTTCCCGTCCTGAACATCTTAAACCGGCAGTATGTCAGTTTGCCTATGCCGTTCCTGTCGGTGGCGACCCAGATGTTGCCCTCTCGGTCGGAAATTATTTTGTTAATCTTGGCCTTCTGCAAGCCTTCTTTGTTACATTCGTAGAATTTTCCGTTGCTGTAGACGGCAAGGCCGGATTCCGTTCCAAACCATATAGCCCCGTTCTTGTCGGGATATATCGCACTGACAGGAGTGCTGTCCAACATTGTGCCTGTGTGAACCTGCTCGGCCTGACCGTTCTCTATCTTAATCAGTCCCGAGTTGTCCGTTCCAACCCAGAATTTGCCCTTTAAATCCTGGCAAACCGCCGTCACTGTATAGTCCCCGAATTTGTCCATAGAGGCAATGGTACGAAAAAGACCGTCCTTAAAGACAAAAAGCCCCTTGTCGTTTTCTGTCGTGAGCCATACGCGCCCCTCATTGTCGCATATAAGCTGGGTGGATATGACCCCCTTGGAAACAGTACCGGCTTCAAACTGGGGGTTCAAGAGGTGCTTGCTCTTGGTCATACAAACGACACCGCCGGCGGTTCCAACCCATACGTTCTTTTCGTTGTCCTCCACGATAGCCCTGATGGAGTTGTTGGGAAGTCCGTTCAGGGTCGTAAAGCTCATGTTCCCTTCTTTCTGCAAGAGCTGGATGCCCTCGTCGTTTGAGCCTATCCACATATTGCCGGACTTGTCTTCCATGACAACCCGCACAGAGGCAAATGTAAGTCCATTGTCCTTGCTGCGCCTCATCGTAGAGAAGGCCACTCCGTCAAAACGAACCAAGCCCTCATAGGTTCCTATGTTTATAAAGCCGTCATGGGTCTGCAATATGTCAGTCGCCGTGGTTCCAGTCAGTCCACCAAAGGAACTCCACTGCTGATAAACGTAGTTGTCAAAAAAAGATGCCTGTGCAGGCAAAAAAGCAGATTCTAGCAAGAGCGCAAATACAAAAGTTAACATTTTTTTCATAATGTCTATATTGTAACGCAAATAATGGGGTTTATGCAACGAATTTTTTGCTATAGGCTATATTCAGACCCTTGGCTAGGCTATATACAGACCCTTGTATAGGCTATATTCAGACCCTTGCGTAGGCTATATACAAAACCTTGCGTAGGCTATATACAAAACCTTGCGTAGGCTATATACAAAACCTTGGCTAGGCGGGCTACACTGGCCATAGCCTTGAAGCTACGCTGGCGGTTGCCTTGAAGCTCGCTGGCGGTTGCCTTGAAGCTCGCTGGCAGTTGCCTTGAAGCTTCGCTGGCAGTTGCCTTGAAGCTACGCTGGCGGTTGCCTTGAAGCTTCGCTGGCAGTTGCCCAAAGGCTATAAATATAGTAGATTTATGGAAAATTCAAGCACAACGACAAGAGGAAGAATATGGCAGACGAAGCCTTACAAGCAAAAGTAAAGGAAACTCTCGAAGCTTTCCGTCCCCAGCTTAACGCGGACGGAGGAGACATGGAGTTCGTAGAGATTGACGCGGACAACAAGGTGCACTTGAGACTGACCGGGGCATGCGGTGACTGTCCGATGGCGGTTATGACGCTCAAGATGGGCATAGAGCGTTACCTGAAGGAGACCTGCCCCGAAATCACAGAAGTTGTTCAGGATACATAAGCATGACAATAGAGAATAACAAGGTTGTTTCCATAAATTACACCCTCAGGGGAGATGACGGCAACGTAATTGACACAAGCGAAGGACGCGCTCCTCTTGAATACCTGCATGGACATGGAAACCTGCTGCCCAAGTTTGAAGAAGCACTGGCCGGCCACGCCCCCGGCGACAAGCTGACCTGTGACCTTGCGGCCAAGGACGGCTACGGCGAGTACGATGAGTCACTCGTGACGGAGGTTCCCAGGGAGCAGTTTGAGACGGACATGGAGATAAAAGTAGGCATGGCCTTCCAAGCCATGACCGAGAGCGGGCCTGCAATCGTGACAGTCACAAAGGTCTCCCCCGATACCATCACGGTGGATGCCAACGACTCACTGGCAGGCAAGAACCTTCATTTCACGGTGGAAATCCTGGACGTGCGCGACGCAACCGAGGACGAGCTCAAGGCTGGCCGTGTCGGAGGCTATTCCTGTGGAGGCGGATGCGGCGGTTGCGGCGACGGTGGATGTGGCGGAGAATGTGAAGGAGGCTGCGGATGCGGAGATGGCGGCTGCGGCTCGTCCGATGAAGAATACGACTCCGACGAAGAAGGTATGCCCTGCCCGTGTGGGTGTGGCCGTTAGGATGCAACCGCAAAGCGATCGTGTCGGCTCTGGGTGCGGTCGATAGCCCATACCCACACAGCGACCGTGTCGGCTCTGGGTGTGGGCGAT
>JAFTEK010000269.1 GCA_017453705.1 Treponema sp. | reverse complement strand
TATGCTGAAAAGACGGCATTGAAGTCCTCCGCCACAGGTATCTCAACCTTGTCGCTCAGGGTGACGGCTATGGCATCGCTCGTGCCGGAGACGGTCTTGCTAGTTTTTCCTGTCAGAAGGAGCGTGCCGGAGCTGTCGCGCACGTCCATTTTCACAGTGACCTGTGAACCTGATGGAACAGCAGGTATGTCAAAGAGAACCTTGCCGCCCTCCAGGTCTGACTTGTAAGTCTGCGTCTTGCCGTTCACGGTCATCGTAATAGTCACGGAACCTGTTTCATCTGAGGACAGCCCGATGTCGGCAGCCGACAACTCAACATGGGTATTGGGAGCAGTTCCACCGCCGCTGGTGCCGGAAGTAAAAAGCTGTACGATTTTATCTATTTCGCCCGCATTCGAGAGGGTCAGTATGTCATCCGCAGAATACCCCCCCCATATGAAGCCGCAGAACCATCGCCGTTATAGATTCCGCCCCCGGAATTCGAACTTCCTCCGTTGCCGGAACAGGCAGACAGGAACGGGCTCAGACTTACGAGCCAAAGGAGTGGAGAACAACGTAAAAAAACTCTCAGCCAATTCATCTATCATACTATATCACAACCCCCGGCATATAAACAACCACAGTTTTCTTGCCTCTACCGGAACCGTGGAGTTTTGCACTGGCCAAAGGCTTTAAGGCCGCGTGGTGCACCCTGCAATTGTCAACCAACAAAGATATAACAGTTGACAACATCCTGGTATTTCGTTACAACAAATAGACGGAGGTATCGGGGCAAATGGATGTTCTGCATCTGGCAGACGAGGTAATCTCAGGAAGAAGGCTGGGTAAGGCTGATGACCTTGCATTTTTCAAAGATTGCAATCTTAAGGATTTGATTACAGGGGCTGACAGGCTCAGGAAGCATTTCGTCGGAGACATGGTTGATTTGTGCACGATTATAGCGGGCAAGAGCGGCAAATGCGGGGAAAACTGCCGTTTTTGTGCCCAGTCAGCTCACAACCACACGGGCTGCGAAGTCCACGGACTGTTTGACTATGAAAGGATTGTGACCGAAGCAAAATCCAACGAGGCGGAAGGTGTAAACAGATTTGCCATCGTCATATCGGGACGAGAACCTTCACAGGAAGATTTTGAAAAGATTATCTCCATATATGAAAGGCTTCATCAGGAACTAAGAATTTCACTTTGCGCCTCACTGGGCTTTTTAACCTTGGAGCAGTTCAAAAGGCTGTACAATGCGGGGGTACGCAGTTACCACAACAACATTGAGACATCAAGGGCTTTCTTTCCAAGAATATGCACAAGCCATACGTTCGATGACAAGCTTGCCAACATAAAGCGGGCACAGGAAGCAGGCCTCAAAGTCTGCTCTGGCGGTATAATCGGAATGGGAGAGAGCATGGACGACAGGATAGACATGGCTCTGGAGCTGTCACAGCTAGGAGTTGCTTCCATTCCCATTAATGCACTTGTGCCAATTCCCGGTACCCCTATGGAAAGCCTTCCTGTTCTGTCCGAAGATGAAATTCTCAGGACAGTCGCAATCTTCCGCTATATAAACCCAGACAAAGAGATACGCCTTGGAGCGGGAAGGAAGCTCGTCTCCCAGACAGGAAAAGCTGCCTTTGAAAGCGGAGCCAGCGCGACCATAACAGGCAACATGCTCACTACATCCGGTTCCACCATAAAGAGCGACCGTGCCATGCTCTCAGGTATGGGCAGGAAAGTTGTCAGGGCGTTATAACTATGCTATAATAATCATACCATGATTCAGAGTATTTGTCCTTTGGGCAGGTATTAGACCTTCGGCACGAATAAAAGCATGGGGCAGTTTCAAGAATCGCAGCGGAGCTACGCACCATTTGCGATTCTTGAGGTGAATTTTGACCAGTTTCAAAGAGTCCACGACACCACAACGCTACGCCTTGCTTGCGTTGTGGTGCCTGCAACACCGTGCTGCAAGCAGCCCCAATTGCCTGGGACTTTTGAAACTGCCCCGCACCATCAAGAAAGGAGCATGTATGAAAGCATCTTGTGACGCATATCTTTTTGGACAAGTTCTTGGAACCCATTCTTTTCTGTTAAGAGACGGATTCCTTAAGCCGGACGAGTATTCGGAGATTGCAGAAAAATACTTCCTGCCGGGCGGCGAGACAGGAACAGCCGCTACCGTGCTGGACTCCCTGGGGGCATCCGTGCGCATGGACGGAACCTGGATAGGCAGACAAGTCGCCCCCATGCTCAAGTCCTTCTATGAGGGAAGGCGGGTTGACCTTTCCTCCATGAACTTTGTGGAAGACGATGACGGCGTGATGGATTACGTTGTCATCGCAGGCCTTGTCCGCTCCCCTATGGGACGCTTTCAGACGCTCTTTGCCAGCGGCAAAAGATGGTGGAGCATTCCTCAGGAAGAAGACATCGCTTCTTGCAAAGTGGCGGCCATTGACCCCTTCTTTAAGGATGAGTCACTGCTTGCGGCCGACCTCTGCGCACGCCATCATATCCCTTATGTGACGATTGACTCCCGCCACGACTCGCCCCTGCACCGGGGAGCGGCGATTAACATTGTCTCCAAGGAATGTACGGGTACGGACTATGCTGGAATGGATGCCCAGGACATCATGCGCCTGATGCAACAAGAGGGCGGCGGTCTTACGATTATAACCCAGGGCGGTGGCAATATGCTCTATGCCCGCAAAGGGGAAGAAGTCCACAGGATGCGTCCTTTCCAAGTGCAGGTCAAAAGCACACTCGGCGCGGGCGACACGTTCAAGGCCGGCTGTGTCTACGCCCTGCTGCATGGAATGAGCGACGAGGAGACCGTCCGCTTTGCAAGCGCGTGCTCCGCCATCGCCATCTCACGATTCCCCCTGCCCCTGAACCCACCCAAGCTGGATGAAGTCATGGGGCTGTTGGGGAGAGGTCAGATTTGACCATTCATGTAGGCTTGCATGAGGAACCATGACATGGTGAGTCTCGTCACCATGTTCCAAGTTCGCTATCGTTTGCTCTTTCCGCATGATTCGCATTAAGCAATAAATAAGCTTTAATTCAATGATGCACCGAAAGCCTGTTGCACCTCGTCAGAATCTTTGCCAGATATCGTCCTGCCAGTGGCAACTTCGATTGCATGCAGAAGCTTCCTGGCACGGTCGATACGGATGGAGCGACACCGCCAATTTCTCGATTGCTGCTTGCTGAAATTGGAGTTTTGTTCACGATGCTGTTCCATTTAGAGCTATCGTATCCCTGCTTGACACAAAATTCTTTCGGAAAAATGTGGTGTATGTCGATTTTCGCATTGGAATACGTGGGAAAATCCATCTCGGCACCGAAGATGAAGTCGCGAGCATGGTTTTTCAGTATCATAGCCATAATGCCTTTGTATGCCGCTGATTGCTGTACAAGGCATTATAAAGGGAGGTCAGTCTCTGCTGCCCATCGAGAATCAGCTCTTTCGGCTCAATGTTAGAATCAGCGCAGGAACCTTCGATAGGCTTATGTTTGAAATGGATGCTTTCATTTCCGTATTCCAAGAACATGGCTGCACCGATCGGGAAGTTATGTATCACGCTGAGTATCAAAGCTTTTATCCGCCCGTCATCCCACACCCATCCTCTCTGGAAATCAGGCAACTGTGCCGCACCGTTGCCTACATATTTCATTAATTCAGTATTTGCCTATCGTTTGTTTTCATATAACTCCTGTCTATTACTACATTTTTTCTGCGTCTACATCATGACATATTGTCAAGCTTTGTTTGAAGCTCGCCTTTTGTTATGCCAAGTTTTTCAGCCGCAGTCTCAACGGAAAGCAATCCAGACTTGATGAGGTCAGCATAGGCATCGAACCTGCCCCTCATTTCCACATCCTGGTCATGGAGAGTCCATGCAAGGTACTCGTTTATGAATGACTGCTCGAATTTCTTTGTCTGCACCACGGTCGCTATCTCCCTTGTCAAGTCAGATTCCACCTTGTTGTTCTTCACGAACAAAAGAAACGCCTTTATATCTGGGTCGGTCTCATTCTCATAGGCCGCCGCATTGAAAATGACATGGTGAGTCTCGTCACCAAGTTCCACAGCCGCCGACTCCCTGCACTTCCGATTGAAGGTGTAGACCGGAAGCCCCGCCCCGAATGGGTCGCATAAGCAGATAAAAATGACATAGCTCTCTTTCAGCTCGGAGTAGCTTGCTCCCCTAGCAAGACTGCCAATGTCGAGCATGGACTGGTAGTAGCGTGCCCGCTTCCCTATATTCTCAGCCTTGTAGGACTGACATTCCACGTCAAAAACCCGGTTACTGTCGGCAACGTACACATCAAGCCTCACGCCCTTCTTGGTGTAGAAGGGGGTCAGCGGCTTCTGCAATTCGGGGTACTCAATGTGGTCAATCTTGACCTGCAACAGAAGCTCAATCACGCCCTTGCAGATTTTCGGCTCACTCATGACGGCTCCGAACATAAAATCGTCCGAAAAGACCAACTGGTCAATGGGCTTGTATTCGTAAATCCTTTTCACTCCCATAGTTATATTATAGCATGGTCGGCACGATTTGGGTAGTGAACAAATCAGCTTGCTCAGAATCCCAGCATAGCCTGTAGAAATTGATGAGGAGGGAGAGGGAAGGAATCTGCGTTCGCTATGCGACCGCAACGAGCTTCCCATTAGGGAAGCTCGCACAGTAGTTCAGGGCATTCCCCCGTTTAAATCCCGTTGAAATGCGTGTTTATCTTGTCCAGCACGTAGGCGCGGAAGTCCTCAAGAGAGAATGTCTTCTGCTCCAGGCCGCTGGAGGCGCGGAAGCGGACGGTCACGGTGTTCTCGTCCCGCTCCTTTGCCCCGACGACGAGGATGTAGGGGGTCTTGTGCTCGCCTGAGATGCTCTTTATCTTGGCCTTCATGTTGCTGTCGTCGGTGTAGGCGTTGGCACGTATGCCATCCGCCCTCAGGAAGCTTTCGACCTTGCGGGCATAGTCGTCAAAGTCGTTTCCGACCGGGACGACGGCGACCTGCTCAAAGTGCAGCCAGGTGGGGAAGGCTCCCGCGTAGTTCTCGATGAGGATTCCCAGGAAGCGTTCCAGCGAGCCGAGCACCGCGCGGTGCAGCATGACCGGATGGTGCTTCTGGTTGTCCGAGCCTATGTAGGTCGCATCCAGACGCTCGGCGGAAGGCAGCTGGTAGTCCAATTGGATTGTACCGCACTGCCACTGTCGTCCAAGTGCATCAATCAGCGTGAACTCCAGCTTGGGGCCGTAGAAAGCTCCTTCCTTGGGCTGTATCTCATACTTGAGCCCCGCCGCGTCACAGGCGTTGGCAAGGGCTTCCTCCGCATGCTTCCATGTCGCCTCGTCTCCCACGTGGTCGTCCGGCATGGTGGAAAGCTTGACCAGAAGGTTCTTGTCAAAGCCAAAGTCCTTGTACACGTCAACGAGCAAGTGGCAGAACTTCTTGACCTCCGCCTCTATCTGATCCTCGGTGCACAGGATGTGGGCATCGTCCTGCACAAAGCCGCGCACACGCATGATTCCGTGCAGGGTTCCGCTAGGCTCATTGCGCACACAGTGGCCGAATTCCGCCATGCGCAGGGGCAGGTCCTTGTAGCTGCGGGTGCGGGACTTGAAGATTTCGAGCGCACCGGGGCAGTTCATGGGCTTGACGGCGAAAATCCTCTTTTCGCTCTCGGTGACGAACATGTTCTGCTGGTAGTGGCCCCAGTGGCCGCTCCTCTCCCAAAGCGAGCGCGGCATGATGGCGGGGGTGTTGACCTCCACGTAGCCGTCCTGCGTCACCTTGCGCCTCATGTACTCCTGCAGGGCTATGTACATCGTCCAGCCGTTGGGATGCCAGAAAATCTGCCTCGTATCCTCGGGATCCAGATGGAAGAGATCCATCTGCACACCAAGCTTGC
>JAFTEK010000268.1 GCA_017453705.1 Treponema sp. | reverse complement strand
GAGCTGAAGGCCATGTACATGGACAAGAACAAGAACGTGTTCGGCTCCGCCGGACATGCCTTTGACTGATAGGCTGACCAGCAGCTGATAATGAAGGGGGCGGGTGACGGCTTGCCGTGCCCGCCCCCTTTTATGTCACAGGCGGATACACAAATGTACAGGCATGAATACAAATATCTGGCTTCAGGGCCGATTCTCTCCATGCTGGAAAAGCGGGTTTTCTCCGTCCTGTCGATTGACCCCCATGCGTCCTCCCGAGGTTTCTATCATATTAGGAGCTTGTATTTCGATGATATGCACAACTCCTGCTACCGGGAGAACGAGGACGGAACCCAGCCCCGCGAGAAGTTCCGCGTCAGGGTCTACGACTGCGACCCCTCGGTAATATCGCTTGAGCTCAAGCGGAAAGAAGGGGGCAAGACGCTCAAGCACTCCTGTCCTCTGAGCTTGGACAGGCTAAAGGTTCTGATGGAGGGCGGCATTCCCGCGCTGAAAGCAGACGACGGCTCCTTGTTCAGGCGTTTCTGGACGGCCATGCACACGGTCAGCCTCCGCCCTGCCGTCATCGTCGCCTACGACCGCGTTCCCTACGTCTGGATGCAGTGCGGTCGGGTCGTTCCTGCCTGCAACGTCCGCGTGACGTTTGACAGGAACATACGAAGCTCCACCGCTTTTTCCAGTTTCCTTTCGCCCTCGCTTGCATCCCGCCCTGTGCTGGGGCTAGGCAGCAGCCTTATGGAAGTCAAGTACGATGCTTTTTTGCCGGACTTCATATACGAGCTGCTGCAGTGCGGGTCGCTTGGCGAAACGACCTTCTCCAAATACTACCTCTGCCGCAAGCTGAACATGAGCGGGCAGAAAATCGCATAGCATATAGGATATATTAAGGAAGAAAACATGAGCACGTTCAAGGATATATTCAAGAAATCATTCTTGCAGGGCTTCTCCCGCTACGACAATTCCCCGGAGAACATCATCGTCGCCTTCGTCATAGCGGGGGTATTCTCCCTTTATATTTTCTTTGCCTATAGGCTTTTGACGCGGAAGACTTTCTACTCCAAGAGCTTTAATATTGCTCTTGCCGCCCTTACGCTTATAACGACATCGGTTATTCTTGCCATACAATCCAACATCGTGATTTCCCTCGGAATGGTCGGTGCCCTGTCCATTGTTCGTTTCCGCACTGCTATAAAAGAACCTATGGATTTGGTGTTTCTTTTCTGGTCAATTGCGACAGGAATAATTTGCGGGGCAGGACTTGCTGAGATTGCAGCCGTCCTCGCCTTTATCCTGACGCTTATGCTTTTCGTGCTGGACATGCTTCCCCTCGGGCACTCACCCAAAATTCTATTGGTCTCCGCTACGGGCTATGACGCGGAGAAGGCCGTCATAGATGTTGTCAAGCAGCATTGCCGCCATTACACGGTCAAGTCCCGCACCCTTTCCGGGGGGCAGACTGACCTTGTTGTGGAGGTCAGGACGGCGAGCGAGGAGCAGCTTGCCGGAGATGTCGCCGCCATAAAGGATGTGATTTCATCCAGCCTTCTTTCACATGATGGGGAAGTGACATATTAGAGCGAGGCATTTTCAAAATACCTGTTTCAGTCTGCTTGTAACTACGCTGCATATCCAGTTTTTAATAAAGTAAAGTTGGAGGCATGTCTATGCATTTTTCGAGGGTTACTAGATTGGCGGCAGTTTCTTTTCTTTCAGTCTTGGCTTCTGTAGTTCCGCTTGCATCCCAGTCCGCGGGAGGCGGTGACGGGGCTTCTTCGAGTGAGGCTTTCAACGTCATCTCCATGACACCGACGGGCGAGCTTCCCTCTCAGGTCAAGTATCCTTCCATACAGGTGCAGTTCTCCGAGCCTGTGGTCGCGCTCATGGCACTGGGCAAGCAGTCCTCAACTTCCGAGTATCTGACGATAGAGCCAAAGCTCAACGGTGTCTTCCGCTGGAAGGGAACGAGTATCCTGAGCTTTGACAGCACGG
>JAFTEK010000029.1 GCA_017453705.1 Treponema sp. | reverse complement strand
TCCTTGTAGTAGGCCACGTATGAAGGGTCAACATCGCGTATCTGCTGAAAGCACTCGTTTGCCCTTTCCTCATCGCCGCTGCAAATATAATACTGCCCCATCAGGTTGAGTGTCTTTACGTCCTGCGGGTTGTGCTCCAGAACCTTGTTAATCTTGTCATAAGCCGCTGTCAGCTTGTTGCCCGTGAGCAGGATGTGCGTGTATTGCCTGAGCATGTCCAGGTCTTCCGGTGAAAGCTTTTCCAGGCTTTCCATAGTCTGAAGGGCTTCTAAGACTTTTCCGTCTGCCTCGTATGCATCCGCAAGGCCGGATAGGGCTTCCTTGTTTTCCGGTTCCAGGCTTAAAGCCTCGGTGTACTGGGACTGGGCCTCGGAGTAGGAGTCCAGCTGGGAGTATACGTGCCCCATCTTTGTGTGCATTCCTGCGCTGTCCGGGTGCAGGCTGAGTGCCTGTCCGACCAAATCCTGCGCGTGGAGGGCGTTGTCCTTGGAAAGAAGCAAATCCGCATATCCGTCAATTGCCTCGAACCAGCCCGGCTTGGAGCGCAGGGCAGCCTCGTACTCAATGGATGCGGCATCTATGTTTCCGACTTTTTCGTATGCACGTGCCAGGTTCAGGTGAAGGACGGGATGGTTTGGATCTATCTTTACACCTCTGTTCAGCGTCTCTATGGCCTTGCCGTAGTCCCCTTGCAAGCTGTATATGGAGCCGAGGTGGTTATATGCAAGCACATCGTCCTTGTTGTGGGCAATGACCATCTCAAAGCAGTGAATGGCTCCCGGATACTTTTCCATCTCCTTGTAGGTAAAGCCCAGGTTGTAGAAAAGCTGTATGTTGTGCTCGTCAACGATGATTCCCTGCTCCAGGATGGAGACGGACTCACGGTATTGCTTGAGTTTGCGGTATATTGAGCCAAGGTTGTTCATGGCGCCAAGGTTCTTGCCGTCTATATCCAGAATCTGCTTGTAAACGTCCAGGGCTTCCTCGTCCCTGCCGGTTTTCTGGTACAGGCTGCCAAGTTCTCCCAGCAGCTCAAGGTTTGCCGGTTCCTTTTCCAGAAGGGATTTAAAAAGGTTCTCCGCCAGTGTAAAGTCGCGGGCAAGAACCGCAGACCTTGCCCTGCCCAAGGTCAGTTTTGATACAGCATCAGACATACTTTTTCTCCCTTTATTGCTTAGTCAGCGGACTTGTTCAAAGGACGTGCATACACCTCTTTTGAGAGCGTTCCCATTATCTTCTCGTTTACGTTTGAGTAGGCGGCTACGGCAAAGTAGTAGACCTTCCCATTTGTAAGGCCGTTGAAGGTTATTGAGTTCTTGTTGCCGACATTTACAGGGGAAGCTCCCTCAACGGCGGCTTTGCCCAGGTATTCACCGGGTCTTTCCCCGTAGTAGACATAATAACCGCCCGTGTCCTTGTCAACTGAATACGTCCAGCTGAGCGTCACGGAGCTGTCGGATGCGACGGCTGTTACACGGAAGGGGGGAAGGGGGGCGTCTATTTCCTTGAATTTCAAGGCGACATCCATGACGGACGGTGAGATTGAGCCGCCTCCATCGGGATACAGGTCAACTGCGAGCTGGAAGTACAATCCCTTGACGTTCTTTATCTGTGAGTGGTTTGTTATGGGAATCCACTCAGGATCACTGTCAGTCCATTCAAACTGGTTGTTCCCGCTCCTGACGTACATCATCACATCGGTCTGTGCCGGAGTGTCCAGGCTGGCATCGACTTTAAGAAGCTCTGCGTTGGAAGATATCTTTATAGGCTGCGTGACAAAGCGGCCGCCGTCCCTTGCGTATGTGTCATAGCGCATGGCGAGGGAGCTTTCGCTGTCGCTCGACCTCTGTATATGGAAGTCGTCTATCAAGCCGGTGTACTGGGGGCAGATGTCAATGTCAGCGATGACACCGAGATTGCAGCGGTAGACATCCCCGCCCAGCTCCTTGCCGTTGGAGGTGATGAATCTCATCGCCTCTATTCGTCCGTTTATGCGGTATTCCAAAAGGCCGGTCTCAGCATCATAGCTTACGGCATGGTGGGTCCACTCATCAGGTATGAGGACGCTGTACGAGGACAGGCTCAGCTCCCCGTCGTCCTTGTCATAGCCTTCAAAGACGTTGGTGAACGTCCATTCCAAATGGTTCTTGTAGAATGACGCGCTCATCATCTGGTAGATGGGGCTGTTGCCAACGTTCTTGGAAGAGCGCCATGAGAACACTTTCTCGCCGTTTTCGGCCACGGCGGGGTTGAGCCAGAATTCAATTAGGAAAGAGGTTGTGAAGCCGCTTGTGCCAAAAAGGGAGCCTGCTCCACCGGAAAGGCGGAGCCCGCCGGTTCCACGTGAGAGACCCGCCCCCTTGCCCATCTTGGCGCCTTCGACGTTCATAATCGAGTTTGTGACTACTTTGTAGTTTCCGGTCTTGTCCTCTGGTTCATCGTTTTCAAAGTCAATCAGTAGGTCGGTGCCGGAGAAAACCTTGCGGCTGTTGGTGTCCAGTGTCATGCAGTCGTAGCCATAGCGACCTTTGCGTATGGCTATGCGGAAGTTCTGCTCCCCGTCAACCAAGGACCATCCTGCTTTTCCGCCAAGCTTTACGACCTTTTCTGATGCGAAAAGGAAAGTGCAGGAGAGAAGCAGGCCCAAAGATACAGCGAACGCGCGTTTTAAAGCAATAAGCATAAACCCTTTACCCATTAGCCGCAGTTTCAAAAGTTCAGAAGAACTTCTGAAACTGGACGAAATTCATTATAATGGAAACTAGCGAAAAAATCCACCTTTAGGAAATTTATCGTTCAAACGATAAGCTTTCTTTAGGGAAACGCTGATGATTAATATAGGAGATATTAATATTAATAGAGCTGTTCGGAAACTGGCTCGGGCAACGCCAGCGGCTTCTCTGCCAGTGCAGTTTTCCGAACAGATCAATGCATTCACTGTTTC
>JAFTEK010000267.1 GCA_017453705.1 Treponema sp. | reverse complement strand
TGCACGGACTGGGCAAAGACATCCAGCGCAAGCAGGAGCAAAGCCGCATCCAGCATGATTACCTTTTTAATTCCACGATAGCTAAACATAATCCTATTCTCCCGACTGTCCTTCAGAGGATGTGCTTACATCTTCGAGCATTGTGCATTTTCCAGAAAAAACAGCACCGTTCTCCATCACGACCTTTCTTGAGGATATATCCCCCTTAACGGAGCCTGTTGAAGTTATGTAAATGAGCTGGGCAGCATCTATGTCGCCTGTGACCTTGCCCCTTATGTAAACGCGCTCGGACACTATATCCGCATCAACCACCGCGTCAGTGTCAACAAGCAGGTCGCTGGCGGACTTGATATGGCCAGAAACCCTGCCCTTTATGAAAAAGGGTTTGTCAAAGCTGATGTTCCCTTTAAAACTTATATCAGAGGCAAGGACAGTGTCAAAGTCCTCCTCGTCCGTGTCAAACTTGTCCACTGCTTTTCCGTTTATATCCGTAGCCATTCTAGCTTATTCTATCGATTAGCCGCCGGCTCGTCAATGCTACCGCGGAAGGTGTTGCCGCTCACTCTGTCCAGCCTAACGTTAACAAAGCTGCCCAGGACGAAAATGGGGGATTTGAAGGCAACCCTCTCGTTCTGGCTGGTCTTGCCCAGAAGCTCCCCCTTGTCATTGCGGCTCACCGTGTCCGCAAGAACCTTCTCCACCTGCCCCACCCTGCCAGCCATAACCGACCTTGTTATCTCCAGCTGCATGTCTATGACCTGTTGCAAACGCCGCTTCTTGGTCTCCAAATCAACCTGGTTTTCCATGACTGCGGCAGGGGTTCCTTCCCTGGGATTGTAATAATACATGAAGGCGGACTCAAAGCCAACTTCCCGCATCAGAGACAGAACCTGCCCGAAATCCTCCTCCGTCTCACCGGGAAAGCCCAGCATTATGTCCGTGGAAAGCTGTACGTCCGGGATGAAGGCCCTGATTCTGGAGACCAGGGACAGGTAGTCTTTACGCGTGTACTTGCGGTTCATCGCCTTGAGAATCCTATCTGACCCGTGCTGGGCGGCTATATGCAGCCCCCTGCATATCCGTGGATTGGACGCGATAACCTTTATAAGTTCGTCAGAAAAGTCCTTTGGGTTGCTGGACTCAAACCTGACCCACTCTATTGAGGAATTCCTTCTTTCCAGATGGGAGCATATCTCCTGCAAAAGACAGGGAAAATCCATTCCGTCCTGCCCACGGTAGGAATTCACGTTCTGGCCGAGCAGGGTTATCTCCTTGACCCCCTTATCAGAAAGTAAGTCCAGCTCATCCACAATCTGTGAGAACGGCCTGCTGACCTCCCTGCCCCTGACGTATGGCACGATGCAGTAAGAGCAGAAGTTGTTGCAGCCGTGCATGATGGGCACAAAGGTAGAGAAAGCCCCTTCCTCGTAGGATGTCGGGGCAAAACTGTAGACAGGCTTCTCGTCCGTGGAAACAAACGCCCGCCCCTGCTCCACGGCTTCAATAATCTGGGGGAAATCAACTTTTGCGAAAGTCCCCACAACGTAATCTATAGCAGGCCAGTCCTTCTTAAGGCCGTCCAAGAGCCTCTGCGCCATGCAGCCCATGACAACAAGGGTCAGCGGCACGGGGCCATTCTCTTCCACGTAACGGGCGGCAGCCTCAAGATTCCGCGATTTTGCCCCAGGCTCCATGGCCCTGAGTTTCTTGAGCCCTGTGAAAAAACCAAGCCTTCCGTATATGCGCTCCTCGGCGCTTGCACGGACAGAGCAAGTGTTTATTACAACCATGTCAGCCAGCTGGACATCAACGGCTTTCTTCCAGCCCCTTTTTATGAAAAGCTGCTCTACGGAGGCAGACTCCGCCAGGTTCATCTCACAGCCATAGGTCTCAAAGAAATAGGTCATTGGCAGGCCTCTTCCGTAGCTTTGAAGCCCTCTTCCGTGGCTCGGCAGGCCTCTTTCAGGTCTCGGCAGAACTCCGTGTAGGCATAGGCGTTGTGGTTATGGATGCTCTCGAAGTTCTTACACTCAACAGAGAACCATGAGAATGCCCTGTCGCATTGCTTGAAGTCACGGAGGGCTATGTAAACCTCCCTCACGACATCCTCCACAAAGCTGGGGTTGTCGTATGCCTGCTCGGTGACAAACTTCTCGTCCGGGCGCTTCAGGACGCTATAAAGCCCTGACGAGGCGGATTCCTCCACGGCATGTATGACGTCTTCCATCCAAAACAGGCTCTTGCTCTCTATCTTTACCGAGACAATGCCCCTCTGGTTGTGCGCCCCCCTGTCGCTTATAGCCTTGGAACATGGGCATACGGTCGTCACAGGGACGGAGACGTTGACAAAAAAGCGGCTGCCGCCCTCAAACGCCTCCCCTTCCCAGCCGCAGCGGTAGCTCATGATTCCCTTCTCATGGGAAACGGGGGCTTCCTTCTCCAAAAAGAAAGGAAAGGAGATCGCGCCAAAGGAACGCTCGGCTTCCAGCGACGTGCGTATCTCCTCCAGCATGGACAGGAACTGCTTCATGCCCAGATCCTCATGGTAGCGGTGGAAAATCTCAATAAAGCGGGACATGTGAGTTCCCTTGAAATGCTGCGGCAGGTTAACATACAGGTTCACAAGTGCCGTCGTCATCTGCGTCCCCTTGGCCCGATCCAGCACTTTGACAGGATAGCTAAGGTCGCTTATCCCTACCTTCCTAAGGGGAACTTCCCTAGTATCACGGCTGCTCTGTATGTCTAGCATATTCCCGACTGCCTCCTGGCAGCCTCAAGGGTGTTGTATATCAGCATGGCTATGGTCATGGGGCCCACCCCGCCAGGAACCGGGGTCATATATGAAGCGACTTTGCTCACGCCCTCAAAGTCAACGTCCCCCACAAGGCGGAAGCCGGACTTCTTGCTTTCATCAGGAATCCTGTTCACCCCGACGTCAATAACGACCGCCCCCGGCTTTACCATGTCCCCGCTGACAGTGCCGGCATGTCCTGATGCAACCACCAGGATGTCAGCCTGGCGGGTCATCTCCGCAAGGTTCCGGGTCCCACGGTGACAAACCGTGACAGTGGCATTGTATTCTTTCCTCAGCATCATCAGGGCGAGGGGCTTACCCACGATAGCGCTCCGCCCGACTATGACGACATTGGCTCCGTCTGTCTTTATGCCAGACTCCTTGAGCATGACACATATACCGTGCGGTGTACATGGCAAAAAGCCGTCCGTCCCGTTAAACAGGCTGCCTATATTGGCAGAATGAAAGCCGTCCACATCCTTTTCAGGGGAAATGGCCTCCGTCACTTTGAGAGGGTCTATGTGAGACGGCAGGGGAAGCTGCACCAGAATTCCGTGCACGGACTTGTCTTCATTTAAAGTTCGTATCGTCTCCAAAAGCCTGGCTTCGCTAGTGTCGGCAGGAAGTACCACGCTCCTGTCCTCCATTCCGGCGGCGGCCAGGGCCTTGCGTTTTCCAGTAACATAGCTCACGCTGGCAGGGTCATCCCCGACCAATATCACCGCCAGGCAGGGGATGACCCCCTCCTTTTTAAGGGCTGCCACGGACTCTGCGACACCCGATTTCACCTTCTCCGCCAGTTCTTTACCGTTTATAACAACAGCCATTTTGTAACCTTCCCAATAAAGTTATGCTTTTATATTGAAACAACAGCCAGAAAACGCTATCATTCTTAACGTCTGGACTGTCAAGTGTTCTTAGGGAAACAGATTATCCAGAGTTTCCCTAACTGGGACTATACAAGATTTTGCATTAAATTGCTATATGAGGGATTATGAAACGTGCTTTTATATGTACCACATGCCTCTTGACCTGTCTTACAGGCCTGTCAGCCGTACAGCCCTTTACGGAAAAAGGACATGACCTGTACGGCTCATACGAGGACTACCACGACAGGCACGGTAATTACATCGAGCCTTATGCCTACGATTATGATGATGACGATTACGATGATTATGATGACTATGACAGCTATGATGATGACGAAGACTATGAAGAAGATGATGATGACGGCTACTATGATGATGAGCAGAAAGAGCACGAGCGCAACAAGCAGGTGTCCTACGTGTTCAATTCCACAAGGGCCGGAGACCAGCAGCTCAAGATAACAGTCGGCCTTGGAGTGCCCCTCAGTTTCGGCAACCCTCTGGAGGACGGAAAGATGAAGCTGGGAGGATACGGAACATTCGGCTACCACTTCTTCCTTACGGACTGGTTCGCAGTAGGCGCGGACATAGGCTTTGGATTCAACCCGACAATTGCGGGGCATACATTCAATCATGTTCCCACCATCGCAACCGCCACCCTGCAGCCTTCAATAGGCAACTTCGAGTTCCCCATATCAGTCGGCATCGGCGCGGCCTGGGAGACATACAACGGTGAGACATACTGGCCGGGTCTCATCATGGTGGGCGAAGTCGGCGCAAGGTACAAGATTACCCAAAGCTGGGGAGTCGGACTAGACGCATCATACAAGATGATGCCCCAGTTCGCCAGAAACTGGAATACAGGAAAAGAAACCACGACGGGTACTTTCTTCACTATTTCCGCATGTGCAAACTACTACTTTTAACTTATTTGGAGAATCACGACATGAAGGCATTGAAAAAAAACATACGTAACGCTGTCCTGACCCTTCCGCTGCTACTTGCAGGAATTGCTTTCTTCAGCTGCCATGACCCGATATTCGAGGACATAAACAAGGAATCCGCCATAAACGAAGACCGCATAAAAGGAGGAATCTCCTGTTTTGTTCCATACAATGGTCATGTCTACGTAGCCCCGGCAAACGATGGGGTCATTTACAGGAAGAACCTGAACGATGTCCGCAACAGGGGTGACTGGGAGAGCGTTCGCTGCCCGAAAATTCCTATCTACCTTGCAAAGGAAAATGGCTGTCTTTACATGCTGGCAACAGAATTTGACAACGGATCCGGGGACTATGACGGCATAAACATGCCCACTAAATTCTATGAGTACAAAACTGATGATCCAGGTAACTGGGGAGATCCCATTGACACCTACAAGTATGACACATCAGGAACATACATTCCATCAAGGTACAAGAACCAGCACAGCAAGGTCTCGACAACATCAGGAACATACAGCATAGCCACCAACACCAACGAGCTTTTCCTGGGCAACGAGTTGATTCTTCGTGCGGATCAGAGGGATGTCAGGGCAGGAAGCTGGTGGTGCCTTGCAGGGACAAACGACCAGCTGATAATAGGAAGCAGTGTCGGGCTGCTGCACATGCAGATTGGCTCGACAGACATTAATGATGATGTGGCACCCAATGAAATAAGCACGTCAAAATCCGTATTCGGTGGCATGACCATCCTGGCAGTATACGTCGCCGGAACTGATATGACAGACGGTGTCTGGCAAAGTTCAACCAGCAACGAGGCTGACTGCGTAATTTACGCCTTTGCCACAGGAACAGGCTCCTCCTACGCATCACAGAACGGTCTTTATTCATATATTCCAGGCAAGGGCTGGGACAGCGAGTTCTAGGCCTGATGCAAGGCAGCATATCCCTCTTTGACGGGGCGGCAAAATCCCATGAGCCTCTTGCCGCCCGCATGAGGCCCAGGAAGCTGGACGAGTACATTGGGCAAGACCACATCGTGGGCAAGGGACGGCTTCTCAGAAGGGCAATCGCAGCAGACCAGCTCAGCTCGGTAATATTCTATGGTCCTCCCGGCTCTGGAAAAACAACCTTGGCAAGGGTCATCGCCGGACACACAAGCTCTTCTTTTGTCATCCTGAACGCAGTCCTCACGGGAGTAGCCGATATACGAAATGCAATCGCGGATGCGGAGCAGCAACGCAAGCTTTATAATAGAAAAACAATCCTATTTGTGGATGAAGTTCACCGCTGGAACAAGAGCCAGCAAGACGCCCTCCTTCCCTGGGTTGAAAACGGCACGATAATACTGATAGGTGCCACGACCGAGAACCCGTTCTTTGAAGTAAACAAGGCCCTTGTGAGCCGGAGCCGGGTATTCCAGCTAAAATCACTCACTGACGCTGACCTTATGGCCGTTGCCCGGCAGGCTCTGTCAGATACGGAGCGCGGCTACGGGCACTGGAAG
>JAFTEK010000266.1 GCA_017453705.1 Treponema sp. | reverse complement strand
CACCTTCGGGTCGTTGTACAGGGCCCGGGCTATCCCCACCCGCTGCCGCTGGCCCCCGGACATCCTGATGCCCCGCTCGCCGATGTAGGTGTCCAGGCCGTCCGGCAGCGAGCGGATGTATCCCGTCAGCTGCGCCTGCTCGGCCGCCCGCCACACGCGGGAGTCGTCTATCTCCTCCGGGGGCAGGCCGAACGCTATGTTGTTCCGTATCGTGTCGTCGGACAGGTATATCACCTGAGGGATGTAGCCGATGTTGGCGAGCCACGCCTCCTTATGTTCCTTTATATCCGTCCCGTCTACGAGGACTGTCCCCCCCGAGGGGTCCAGCAGTCCCAGCACCAGGTCAGCCGCCGTCGTCTTGCCCGCCCCGCTCGGCCCGATGAAGGCGACCGACGCGTTCCGGGGAATCGATATGTCGGCATGCTCGAACACCCTCCCGGGTGCGCCCTCGTATCCAAAGCTCACGTCCCTGAGCTCGACCGACTCACGGAAGGGGAGTTTCACAGGCACACTTTCCGTCTGGGGAATCTTTTCTCGTCCGAGCCTGTCCGCTTCGGAGAGGATTGCATAAACCGTATCCACCGACTGCGTGTAGAAGAACACGTTGTTCACGCAGCTGCTCATGCTCGAGATGCAGGGGAATATCCTGAACGCGGCCAGGGCGAAGATGGCCAGGCTTGTCACCATGGAGGAGACGTCCTCCCCCCTGAGCAGAAGGAGGCCCAGCATCACGAGAACCGTGCAGATGCAGACGGAGAGCAGCACGTCGTTGGGGGCGTTGCTCAGTAGCAGGGACCTCTCCAACGACGTAGCGTATTTTTTCTGGTTCCTGCCGTAGTTTCCGACGAAGAAGGCCTCCCGCCTCAGAACCTTGGTCTCCTTTATCCCCCCGATGGACTGGTTGAGCCACTGTATCATCAGCGCGGAATAGCGGCGGTAGTCGTTCCCGTACTTCAGGAGCCTCCTCTTGACCACGAGGAAGTAGAGGCTAATGAGCATTACGATGACCCCAAGGAGCACCGCCGTAATCAGGGCGTTCGTCGCGAACATCATCGACCCGATGCAGAGGGCTGTGAAGCTGTAGATGATTATCTGCAGGATGTAGAACAGCAGGAGCAGGAAATTTGAGACGTTGGTATAGACGTTCTGTATAAGGGTGGCTGAGTTGTTCCTCGCGAAGAAGGAGTAGGGCTGAGCCATGTAGGCGGCGAGCAGCCTGCCTGATATGACGCCCTGGTTCCTGTACTGGAAGTCTAGTTGCAGCCACCTGAAGTACAGCAGGAAGGCCGTCTTAACCGCGAATAGTACGACGATTGCCCCGATGAGTGCCAGGATGAACTGCCGGTAGCCCGTGAAGCCGAACAAATCGTAGGCGCGGGCGTAGATGGGGTTGCTGCTAATCGCGTCCGGGTTCATCGCCAGGTCTATGACCGGGTAGATGACGCCTATCCCCAAGAGCTCGAAGGCGGCGTTGACGACCATGCAGAGGAACAGGAACACCAGCTCCCACCTCTGCCTCCGGTCCAATATATAGAAAATCTTGTGGAGAATGTCTCTCATAGTCAGAGAAATATCTGTCTTACATCGAGAATAGTTATTGCTATGAAAACAGCCTGTTACGAATGGCGGACTGCATATCGTATGGATACCGAGCTACAGTCGGAAAAACATGTACAAGCCAATCTGCAAGAATTTGGGACGGGAGACAAGGCTTCTGGCATGATGCCGTGAGTGCAGGGTACTGCCGTGTAGACAGATAAAGTTTCTTTTCTTGCACCCTATGTCCTGTCTAACTTTGTAAGGTATTACAATATTATTTCAGCAAATTTGAGAGTACATCGATGATATTCTTTGCGGCTTTGCTCTCAAAGTCGAAGGCCCCCATTCTGGCGGCCTCGCCTATTTTCGCATCCACGTACTTGTCGTGCATAACGAGGTATTCGTGAAGTTTCGTCTTGTGAAGCCTTGGGTAACATAACGAAAACTTGTCCCCGCAAGAGACCAGGAACTCCCCGATGCATTCCAGTTTTCGCTCCCCGGCCGCATCGTTCAATATGTGCAGGCATAAATCTTCCAAGGTTCCCGAGATGTAATTACCGTCCCCGTCCCTCAACCCGGGGAACAGAAGGTATGCGCACCTGAAGTCTTTGACCTGCTTGATTTCCCACGCATGCCCCGGTACCGGAAACGAATTCCTGAGCAACGAATCTTGGACGGACTTCTCAGCTCCTGAAAAATCCGTTTCCGCATCCCTAACCACGCACAACGATTTTATCCGCGAGAACCCGGAGATGTTTTTCCATGCACCAAGAGAATTCGTCAGCTGCTTTATCCCGCCGAAATCCTCTACCTGTACAGAATTCAGATTGGCCCTTCCCTGCCTTATATAATAATCGATGAGCCAAATCAAGAAGAACTTCGCATCTGCCCCCTCGCAGAGAACAAGGGATTGTATGCCGTCTTTCAGGAGCAGCTTAGCCATCAGCGCACTTCCATCTCGGTGCTTACGGCAGACAGCAGCAGTCCGGAATCGTAGTATCTGGGAAAGAATCCGCCTTGCTCCCTGTCAACCCTTATGTATGCGAACTTGTCAGCAAAAGAATCCTCGCTGGCCGCCTCTGCGGCAGAGGAGATGCATTCGTAGCTATGGGTCGTCGCGAACAGCTGCGAACCGGAAAGCACGATGGCCTTGGATATGACACGCCACAAATCTTTATGCAGCGTATAATGGAAACCATTCTCCATCTCGTCAACCAGAATGATGCTGCCAGGATTTGCGATTATTGTGACGATCATCTCCAGCAGCCTGTTGAGTCCGTCCCCCATGGACTTTACGGGAACTTTCTTTTCATGGCCCTCAAGGGAAGCAAAGAACTGGTTCATGCCGTCCGAAACGACGACCGTCAAATCCTTTATTGACGAATCAAGCAGCCTCAAAGTCTCAATGACCTTTGAGCTTTTCCCTTGTATGTCTATCTTTCCAAAGCTTTCTATTATATTGCCCGAGTGGCTTCTGTGCGTGTCCAAATAAAGAATATCGGGCCTGGCAAACAGCTTGGGATCCCCGTAAACATTATGTTCGATGGAATTTCCGCTGGTAATCTCCGTGACGACCCTGCCCTTTGACTGGCCCGAAGAAACCTCCGATATCAAGGCTGCTGCCTTAAAAGGCTTTATGCTTTCTTTTTCTTCATCGGTATACAGATGAACGGTTGATTTGTCCTTGTCCTTCTCCATGAAGGATTTCGTCTCAAACTCCGTCCCGTCTATATCTTCCGTTATTGTGAACGACGAGGAAAGATTCCTGTCATGAAAGAAATCGGCACACACACGGCAGCCAGTACACAGGCGATGGCCACAACCGGGCCGGACACTTCTTTCATGGCCCGGTAGGTCGCCTCTTTCGGTGACAGACCGGTT
>JAFTEK010000265.1 GCA_017453705.1 Treponema sp. | reverse complement strand
TCAGAAGAAAGCCAATCCCGAATATAGGTATTGCAAAGGATGATATGTCAAAGCTGAATCCAAACAGGGAGACGATCCATGCTGTTATCGTCGTTCCTATGTTGGCTCCAAAGATTACACCTACGGACTGTTCCAGCGTCAGGAGGCCCGCGTTGACGAATGTTACCACCATAACCGTTGTCGCACCGGATGACTGGATTATCATGGTTATGACCATTCCGGTAATCAGGGCCAGGAAACGGTTGCTGGTCATCAAGTTCAGGGCCTTTTTCAGGCTATTGCCCGCGCTCTTCTGTATTCCTTCGCTCATAAGCTTCATACCGAACAGTAAAAAGCCCAGGCTGCCGCCAAGCTGGAATAGAAGTTTCACAATGCCCATATCAAGCCTCACACAGTCCTTTGAGTTGCCGCCTGTAGACGACAGATGGAATTATAGTTTGCAAAAGGGTATTGTGTCAACAAAGGAAATGGGCTATCATATCGTGGAAATGCCTTTGAATACGCCAGTCCTTTATATAGTGTTCAACCGCCTTGATACTGTCAGGCGGACTTTTTCCCGTATAGCGGAACAGAAACCCAGCCAGCTCTACATAGCGGCTGACGGCCCTAGGAAAGAAAGGGAAGGGGAGGCAGAATCTTGCGCCGCCGTCCGCGACTATGTGCTTTCAAGGATAGACTGGCCGTGCTCCGTCCATACCCTGTTCCGAGATGAGAACCTGGGCTGCAAGTACGGTGTATCTGCCGCAATAAAGTGGTTCTTCTCCAGTGTGGAATCCGGGATAGTGCTGGAAGATGACATCCTGCCTGAGCCTTCGTTTTTTTCCTACTGCGAGAAGATGCTGGATGCATGGCGGGACAATCCCAAGGTTGCAGCAGTCTGCTCCTTCAACAGGGAAGGGGTGAGCCATTTCCGTGACGATGTGTTTCTATGTACCGCTCTTGGGGTCTGGGGCTGGGCAAGCTGGGCTGACAAGATAAAGGACTATTCGCCTGATTATTCTGTCCTGGACGAGGATGTGTCTTCCAAGGGGCTGAGGACTTGCTTCTTGAGCCGCAGGGCTGACAGGGAGCTGCTTTCCAACGCCCACCGTGCCGCGCACGGGGAGCTGAATACCTGGGATTACCAGCTTTCCGCGTACATGGCGGTCAGATGGCAGTATGCCCTTGTGCCACGCAAGAGCCTTGTCCAGAACATAGGCTTCTCATCAAATTCCACCCATACTGGCAGCGCCCCGGCCTGGTACACCGGGGAGAGCTGGGACTGGGGGGGTGAAATATCAATTCCGTCCAAGCTGAGGCTAAACAAGGCTTATTCCAGGCTCTGTGAGTCTGAGTACATACCCAAGATGACATTCAGAAGGCGGATGAACCGGATACATGATGTACTTGTCTATGCCTTTGACCGGATGGGCATCCTTGGTGCTGTCAGGTGGATTCTTCATCATACGGTCAAAAGGGGCGGTAAGTGAAAGTTCTCCTTATAAACTTCAAGGATTCCGGCGGGGGAGCCGCCATAGCATCCATGAGACTTGTTAAAGCCCTGAACGACTCCGGTGTGGAGGCTGTCCTGGCTGTTCCCCATAAAAGCTCGGACAGCCCCTATGTGATTGAGCTGCCCAGGAAAAAGCGGATGGTTCTTGTGAAGGCATTTAGGTGGCTGCTCAACTACCTGTGGCATGTATACTCCAGTTTGGTGTTTCCCATAACTGACAGGATACCCTTCCATCCGTTCCGGTTCACAACGACCAACGGAATCTTTCATACGACGAATTTCAAGTCTGAATGTGACTTTGATGTGAACTGGCTTAATATGTCGGACTTTGACC
>JAFTEK010000264.1 GCA_017453705.1 Treponema sp. | reverse complement strand
TGGAAAAAGAAGCCCTTCTTTCAATAAAAAAGCTAAAAATCTGCGTAAAGGCCCCGGACGGAATCCTGTATCCCGCAGTAGACGGAATAAACCTGGATATAACGGCGGGGGAAATCCATTCACTGGTTGGAGAAAGCGGATGCGGCAAAAGCCTGACCGCGCTGGCAACAGGCGGTCTTTTGGATGATGGCGTCTGCCAAAGCGAAGGCGAGATATTGTTTAGAGGAAAGGATTTGTGCAAACTCAAGGAGGCTGAAAAGCTCAAAATATACGGACGGGACATTGGCATGGTATTCCAGGAGCCGATGACCAGCCTGGACCCGCTTATGAAGATTGGCGGGCAAGTGGGAGAAAGCCTTAAGCTGCATGGAGACAAAAAGAACAAGCTTTCCAAGGACGAAATAGAAAGGCTGGTTGAGAGTTCTTTAAAAGACGTGTGTCTTGACGATGCAAGGCAGATTATGGAAAAATATCCGCATGAGCTTTCCGGCGGAATGAGGCAGAGGGTAATGATTGCCAGCGCGATGATATGCAGCCCCGCCCTTCTTATAGCGGATGAGCCTACGACAGCCCTTGACATTCTGACACAAAAGCAAGTCATCTCCCTATTAAAAAATATAAACTCAGCAAACGGGACGGCAATCCTGTTCATATCCCACGACATTAAGCTCGTCTCCAAGATTTCAGACAGAATTTCTGTCATGTACGCAGGAAAAATCGTTGAGCAGGGAAAAACCGATGATGTACTAAACTCCCCGGCCCACCCTTACACAAAGGCTCTCATGGCCTCCGTCCCCACGAGAGGAATGAAAGGCCGCCCATTGGACTGCATAGCAGGCAGGGTTCCGGCCGTAACAGAGCCGAAGCCCCCATGTCCTTTCGCCCCGCGATGCCCCATGGCCACAGCAGTCTGTATGGAAAAAGCCCCGCAAAAAATAGAAAACGCCAACGGCCATATCGTCTTTTGCTCCTTTCCCCTGAGGGACATTTGAATTATAATAGCCATGCGATGAAAGACGATAACGAGAAAGAGAGGCTGGACAAAGTATTGTCCAACAACGGATTTGGCAGCCGCAAAAGCGTGCGCAGGCTAATCAGGGACGGGGCTGTCAGCGTAAACGGAAAGATTGTAAACCTTCCGGACGCACACGTGAATATCACGCTGGACAGGATATGCGTTGACGGAGAAGAGCAGCAGATTATCCGCCACATCTACCTTATGATGAACAAGGCGGCGGGCTACGTCTGCTCGACAAAATGCGGGGAGCACAAGACAGTCTATGAGCTGCTGGATGAAAAATACATGGGCAAATTCCTGGGTGGTAAAATAGCCGCCGTTGGACGACTGGACGTGGACACCGAGGGGCTGCTCGTTTTTACGACGGACGGAGCATTGAACCACTTCTTAACCGCCCCCAAAAACAGGATTCCCAAGACTTATCTTGTCCATCTTAAAAATGAAGTCCCGGAGCAAGGGCAAGAACTCTACACAAAAAAACTGGCGGCAGGAATTCACATTGAGGCGGAAGGAAGCGAGGCCGCGGCTGACTGCCTGGGCGCGCAGTGCAAATGGCTTTCTCCCTGCGAATGCGAGCTTACGATATACGAAGGCAAATACCATGAGGTAAAGCGTATGTTCCTTGCCCTTGGCAATGAGGTAATTTTTTTAAAAAGGCTGATGATGAACGGACTGGAGCTGGATTCCACCCTTGCTCCAGGTCAATACCGGGATCTCACGGACGTAGAGATAGAGAAACTCGCAGGAGCCAGGGAAACGCTGATTAATATAGGAGACATTAATCAGCGTTTCCCGTCAAAGTTTCGTAACTCTTTGTGTTACGAAACTTTGTGAATTTCGGAGTTAACACTGAATAATCCGCATTCGGATTATTCAGTGTTTCCCTAGACGTTCCTGATGTCCTCCAGCCTGGCGGAAGCATCCGATATGATTTTCTTCATATCATCCATGCTTATCCCGGACGCACGCAGAGTTACCTTGCGCATTCCCGCCTCCTCCACATCAGCAGTCACAAGGGAAACAATATTGCCGTTTTTCTCCGCAAGGGACTTGGCAAAAGAGCTCAGCACCCCCGGCTTGTCACCCATCACGAACGTCGCACGGACTCCAGCATGTCTGGTTCCAAACATGCTTATAAAGGCCTTGAACAAGTCGCTCTCTGTGATTATACCTATGACAAGCTCATCACGCTTTACGACCAATGAACCGATATCGTAGTCGAGCATAAGGCGGGCGGCTTCTTCCACCGTCTCGTTCTCACTGACGGTGACAACAGGTGACACCATCACCTTGCTGACCGTCATCTTGTTAAGCAGATAGCTAAGCTCAAACATATCCAGGGTCGTCGCATCACTCGGCCCGGAATTCTTTATATCATTGCTTGTGATGATTCCTATTAAGTTCCCCCCCTTGTCCAGAACCGGGAGCTTTGTGATGCTGTTCTTCATCATCAAGTCCTTGGCCTCCGGCAGAGGCCTGTCACCCGTTATAGTCACGGGCTTTCTCGTCATAACGTCACTCACCAACATATATTATCCTCCATGAAAAAAAATTCAGCACTGAACCGACTTTTGCACCGGCTCAACCGCCCAAATAGGCGGACTTTACGGCCTCGTCCGTAATCAAATCCTGGGCTATTCCATCCTTTGTAATCAAACCAGTCTCAAGGATATAAGCACGGTTCGATATGGAAAGAGCCTTGTAAGCATTCTGCTCAACAAGAAGGACTGTCGTTCCTTCCTTGTTTATCTCCATTATAATCCTGAAAATCTCATCAACCAGAATCGGAGCCAAACCCATGCTTGGCTCATCCAAAAGAAGTAGTGACGGCCCTGCCATGAGAGCACGCCCCATCGCAAGCATCTGCTGCTCACCGCCGGAAAGGGTCGCGGCAAACTGCTTTTCCCTTTCTTTGAGCCTGGGAAAGAGGGTAAAGACCCTCTCCATGTCTTTTCGTATCCCGGCCTTGTCCTTCCGGGTAAAGGCCCCCAGCTCCAGATTCTCACGCACACTCATATTCGCAAAAACCCTGCGGCCCTCTGGAACCTGAACCAAGCCAAGGCGGACTATCTTGTCCGCCCCCATCGAGGTAATGTCCTGTCCGTCAAAAACGACAGAGCCTGATGACTTTTTGATTATTCCGCTCAGGCTGTGCAGGGTTGTGGTTTTGCCAGCTCCGTTGGAACCGATAAGGCTTATTATTTCCCCCTGCTCCACGGAGAAGGAAATTCCCCCGAGGGCTTTTATAGCTCCGTAGGAAACCTCCAGCCCTTTCACTTCCAGCATACTCATGACGCACCCCCTGTGTCAAATCCTGAACCAAGGTAGGCTCTTACGACATCCTCGTTATTCTGTATTTCCTCAGGAAGGCCGCTTGCAATCACTCGGCCATAATTCAGCACCATAAGCCTCTCGCATATACCCATGACAAGCTTCATGTCGTGCTCTATAAGGAGGATTGTCAAGTTGAATTCCTTCCTCATAAAAGAAATCATATCCATAAGCTCGCCAGTCTCCTGTCCGTTCATTCCGGCAGCAGGCTCATCCAACAGCAGGAGCTTGGGGCCGCTGGCAAGCGCACGGCATATCTCCAGCTTACGCTGCTCCCCGTATGGCAGTCCCCTTGCCAGTTCATTCTTGAGGTGGTCGATATGGAAAAGTGAAAGAAGATTCTCCACCTTCTCGCACATAATCTTTTCGTCCTGCCTGAACCTTGGAGTCCTCAGCTCCACGTCAAACGGTGTCACCATACGCTTTTGATGGAGGGCGACCTTCACGTTGTCTTCCACGGTCATGGAGCCAAACAGCCTGATATTCTGGAAAGTACGGGCTATGCCTATACGGTTAAGCTGGGCAGGGTTCTTTCCGCTTATGACAGAGAGCTTTCCGTCTTTGTCCACAAATGTGATGCTTCCCTCCGTGGGCTTGTAAACACCAGAAAGCATATTGAACACCGTCGTCTTTCCCGCCCCGTTGGGCCCAATTAGTCCCACAAGCTCCCCGGCATATAAATCAAGATTGAAAGAGGAGACGGCACGCAGACCTCCGAACTGAATCGAGATGTCCTTTGCCCTGAGCAGAAGCTCTTTTTTTGTATCATCCGCCATGACTATGCCTCCTTCCTGATACGGGAGAGCAGCCTCCTGCAAAAAGCAGGAGCCTTCTCATATAGGCCTGTAAAACTTATTTCCTTTGTACCAAGCAAGCCCTGCGGCCTGAACAACATCATGATTATAAGCAGGACAGGGTAAATCAAGAGCCTGTAGTCCTTGAGGATACGCAGTGCCTCCTGCAGGATTGTGAGGGAAAATGCCGCTATGACAGAACCCGTGACGCTGCCCATTCCACCGAAAACCACATAAATCAAATCATTTATGGACGCATTGAAGTCAAACTGCTTGGGCTGTATAAAACCAATGAACGGCGCATACAATCCACCTGCCAGACCTGCAATAAAAGACGCGATGACAAAGCCTATCATCTTGTAACGGAATACAGAGATTCCGTTGCTTCGCGCGGCAACCTCGTCCTCCCGCACCGCAAGAACAGCACGTCCGTATGTGGATCTGATGAAGTTATGCAAGAGGGCAATGACCATAACCAGGCAGG
>JAFTEK010000028.1 GCA_017453705.1 Treponema sp. | reverse complement strand
GCTTTCTCAAAGCTTCCTCTCCAGTCTGCGGCTGCCCACTCGCTGTGGCGCATGATAAGCGGTATCCGGGAGCGGGCAAAGACCTCTCCTGATCGGCTTATCGCGGCTGCCTTTAGCGAGGATGAGCCTATATCAGCGGTGATTACGACCTCATCCATTGGGTTGTGCCTCGTGACCCTCTTGTGCCTTCTGCTCTGTCGGGGTGGAGACTTTAATCAGCTTGTCAATTATTGAGCGGTTGTCCAGCAGGTCTCCCAGCGATTGCTCATGGTGCAGACGTGTTATGACATTTGCAAAGAGGCCTGAGACATTGGTGCTTATGTACCACTCTCTTTTTAGAAGCTCCGAATGGTATACGGCATTGGTGCCGATTATCCTGTAGAAAAGCCCCTTTTGGTATGCCTCGTCAAAAAGCTGTACGGCATTGCCGGTGAAGAAGGGCAGGCTTATGGCCGCTATTACCTTTGTAGCTCCCTGTTCGTGCAGAAATGTCATGGCCTTAAGCAGGGTTCCTCCAGTTCCGAGCATATCGTCTGCAAGGAATGCTACCTTTCCCTTCACATCGCCCAACAACTTGATGCTCTTGATATTGGAATTCTTGGCATCCTGGGTGACGACAGAGTAGTCTCTTTCCTTGTAAATCATCGCCAGCGGCTTCTTGAGACCGGTTGCATAGAACTTGTTGCGGTCAATCGCGCCGGTGTCAGGGCTGACAACAACCAAATCCTCTTTGGTCAGGTCTACGGCCTTGGCAAGCTCCCTGATTATCTGGTAAGAGGCATGCAGGTTCTCGCAGTGGGTGTGGCTGAAGGCGTTGACAATCTCGCGGGAGTGAAGATCCAGCGTGATTATGCGGTTAACGTCCATGTTCTCGTAGATATGTCCCAGAAGGGCTGCGGTAAGCCCTTCCCTGCCTTTCTTCTTGTGCTGGCGGCTATAAGGATAAACAGGCAGTACGAGTGTAATCTGCTTGGCTCCCGCCTGGCGAACAGTGTCTATTGTGACGAGCAGGGCCATAACATGGTCATTGACGCTGAGTCTTAGCTCGTTCTTGCCATCGTTGAATTTTATAGGCTCATGGTTCTCCACATCCTGAAAGATGAACACATCCTTGCCCCTGATGCACTCAAGCAGCTCGCATTTGAACTCACCGTTTGCAAAGTAGGTTGAGCGGGCGTTGACCTTGAAGACAGGCGGCCTGTATTTGTCGGTCATACCGCGTACGCAGAGGTCGCTTGTGTGCAAGTCGTTGTCCAGATTCATTTGCTGGACGACTGACTCCTTGTCAATGTTGTAACGCTTGGATATGACATCGCTCTTTAGTGAGAAGCGGTGCTTGTACATGTGGCGGAGGTGGGTTATGACCTCGTTCGCAAAAACCTCACCACCTGGACAGGAGACTATGGCGAGATTGGTAGGTTCAGAATACGGCATTATTCTACTCCCTGCAAATTTGTTAGCTCATTCTATCAGCTTTGAGGGGGAGCGACAAGGGGCTTATATGGGGTACAGGGCGACATCATTTACTTTAGTTTGGGAAAAGGAACATCGAGCAGGTAGAGTGAGTTTCTCCACCCTTTCTATTAATCCTGTTATCCCCATGCTCCTATTTTAGCATACTTTTGGGGTAAATGGTCTGCCTGGGAACGCGCAATATAGGTGTTTTCCTTTAACTTGCACGGTGTCAATGTCACGGCGAAATTCGTCTTGCGCTGAGTGTTGATGTTTGTCATAATGCATCCTTCTGTCTTTTTTATGGGGGACAGACCCCTGCCTG
>JAFTEK010000263.1 GCA_017453705.1 Treponema sp. | reverse complement strand
TTTGCGCTGCAATGGAAGCGGGAGGTGCAAATCCTGTGGAGGCAGCGGCAAAGATTAGGGGTGGCATCTTTTCCGCCGGAAACCTGAAGGAGGGGGTAATCCGAATTTCGGATTATAACATATTCATTTTATAGGAGTATTATTGATGTGTTGTAAATTGAATTTGGACGCTTGTTGAGAAGGAATATATATTCCCAAACCAATATTTTTCCTCGTTATGTTTGGATGAATTCAACGCATGGTAACCGTCAAAATAGCTGGGCAACTCCAGACAGCCGGGCGGAAATGAGGTTTTGGTGTGATGAGGCTGAAGGCCATAAAACCTGGAAGCTCAGAATCCCGAATGAATTCAGCGGGACTGGCCTTGACGAGGAGTATTTCGCGAGAAAAGAAGGCAGTCTTGACTGGGCAAAAGGCAGGCCTGTGGTTTCTGCTGGTTATAAAAAGGCAAAGCTGAAAATACGGGTTCTGGCGGGCTTTAAGATACAGCTGCTGAACGGGCTTGTGGTAAGGGAGAAAACTGTTTTGGGCAAAGGAATTTACAGAATGTTTTCCTTTGCGGCCATCGGGGGCAACTTCCTTTCGGGCATGCCGTCCGAGACGACTCCCCATGCTTGGATAGAGGACGGGACATCCGGCGTGACATATACGTTCGTCCGCGCGAGAGACGACCCGAGGAGTCTGATTCTCTGGGGAATGTACAAGGTCAGGTCTTGCCAGCCCTATGAGACAAAGGTGTTCCGCGTGTCTGCGGGATTGCCGTTAGGAGATGCTAGCTTGATGGAGGCTGAAACATGAAGATTTGCAATTGGCGGAGTGTGTGCGCGTTCACTCTTGGGGTCTTGGGTATACCTGTCATATCGTGTCATGCAGACAGGGGACAGACCATTACGGTGGAAGGATTCAAGCTCCAAGATACGATGGGCTGTGTCTACGGCAGTCCCGACAGTCATATACAAGCCTCCTTGTACGGCAGAATCACGGATGAGAGGACGGGGGAAGGGCTTGCCGGGATAAAGGTTCAGCTTTACGATAGAATCCGATGCGAGGCAACTGTTTACACCGATGAGACAGGGGTATTTTTCATTGAGCAGAATTCTTTCTGGGCAGGTCTGAGCGGCAGCTACAATGTCATTGTCTCCGACCCCAAGAAAAAGTTCCGCCCATATAAAGCGGAGCTGGTCTTCGAGAAGGGTGAGGTCAGCAAGGAAGTGAACGTGACGATGGAGCCAAAGAAATAAGACGGCGTGTTGCGATGGGTCTCAGGGAACGGCTGGGCAGGTCTGTGTTCCGCTTGTACAGGCATGCCGCGGCGAGAGAGCACGAGCTGAACTATCTCTTCTGGGAGTGTACCCTGCGCTGCAACCTGAGCTGCCTGCACTGCGGCTCGGACTGCCTGAAAAGCTCCTCCGTGCAGGACATGCCCTTGCGGGATTTCACGCGGGTCTTGGACAACATACAGCGGCACAACAGCTCCCCAAAGCTCATGGTCTGCATAAGCGGAGGGGAACCTCTCCTGCGGGAGGACTTGGAGACCGCAGGGATAGAGATACGGAAGAGGGGCTTCACCTGGGGCATCGTGAGCAACGGCCTTGCCATGACGAAAGAGCGGTTCTCTTCCCTCGTGAAGGCGGGGATAAGTTCCGTGAGCCTGAGCCTGGACGGCCTTGAGCGGGAGCACAACTACTTGCGGCAGAACAAGGACTCGTTCGCCGCCGCCGTAGGCGCGATTGACCTGTGCGCCGCACGGAACAGGGCGTACCCATCCCTGTTCGCCTTTGACGTGATTACCTGCGCCCACAAAGGTAACCTCGCGCTTCTGCCGCACCTTCGTGATTTCCTGATTCAGCACGGGGTGCACTACTGGCGCATCTTCTCCATATTCCCCGGCGGCAGGGCGGCACGGAATGACCTTGGCCTGACGGCGGCGGAATACCGCAGTCTTATGGAGTTCATCGTTGAGACCCGCTCGTACAGGATGCCGGACGGAAAGGCAATCCACCTTTGCTATTCCTGCGAGGGTTACCTGGGCCGCTACGAGCTGAAAGTCCGCGACTATCTGTTTTTCTGCCGAAGCGGGATAAACATAGGCTCGGTGATGTGCGACGGCTCCATAACGGGATGCCTGAGCGTCCGCAGCCCTGACTTCATACAGGGGAACATATACGAGGAGGAGTTTGACTTTATGACCGTCTGGAACAGACGATTCAAGACTATGCGTGACCGCTCATGGGCAAAGACAGGCGGCTGTTCCGGCTGCAAGAGCTGGAAATGGTGCGAGGGCAACGGCCTGCACCTGCACGATGACTGCCAGTCGGGGTCGGTCAGGTGCAATCTGAGATTGCTGGAAATTTGATTTTCAAGGAGATGTTTTTATGAAAAGAACTGTTTGTTTTTTATGCTTCGTCATTTCTTTCTTCGCAGCT
>JAFTEK010000262.1 GCA_017453705.1 Treponema sp. | reverse complement strand
CGCAGGAGCTGAAGAATCGGGACGTTGAGCTTCAGCCCCTCTCCATGAAGGTGATTGTCGCGGGTCAGGAGCTCAACCTGCCCAAGACAGAGTTCTTGATGCTCAAGAACTTCTTGGAGCATAAGAACGAGGCGCTTAGCCGTGACCAGATAATCAGCGCGGTCTGGGGCAAGGATCATTATATAGATGAAAACAACGTTGATGTCTATGTTGGATATCTCCGGGCTAAAATTGACCAGACCCTGAAAGCCGAGTATATCAGGACTGTTCGTGGCGTCGGCTACATGATGGTCTAGCGGTATCCTGGTCGTGCTCTCACGTTTTCTTGATTATGCCCGGTCTGCCTTGTCGGGCCGGGATTTTTTTCTTGTCGCCGTCCTGCTCTTTCTCCTTGTCTATCTTGCCACAGGCATAGTCATAGGTCTTCTTATACAGCGTCTCCGTGACCAGGCGATGATAAGCAGGGAGAGGAGGGATGCCGTAAGGCGAAGTCGTGCCGTGCTGGGCGGCCTTGCCGGTGAGCAGCTCGCGCCCATGCTTCCGGGATTTCCCTGTGATGCGGCCGACGTGCGTTTTGTCGGAAAGCCCGTTGACTACGTGGCATTCCCAGGTATGTCCGATGGAGGCAGGGTGGAGGAGGTTGTCTTCATCGAGGTAAAGACAGGCTCTGCGGGGCTTTCGCGGCGGGAGAAGGAGATACGGGATGCCGTCCGCTCCGGCCGCGTCCGCTGGGCGGAGTGGCGGCTGCCGTGAGGGGCGCGGCATGCCAATCCTGCTCAGCGCACTGCAAAGCCGTGGATTCCGTAGTTTTTTATCAGCGACAGGTCGTCCAATTCCTTGATATCCGTTCCTTTTGGTACATCATCGGCGTATGCGCTTAGGTTTGTGATGATAAGGGTAAAGTTGTCGCCTGCATTGATGTAAATCGGCTTTTTGTCGGTTATTCTCTCATCGTAACTCACAGATGGGAGTAAATAATCTTTCAGATAGGGGGTTATGTCAAAGCTTCTGCCTGCGAATTCAACTATGTTTTTATCACGGTTGTTAATTAGGTAAATCTCAGAGTAGGATGATATGTCCATTCTTTCTGAGCTTGGAACGGAAAGCCTGTAGTAATAGTCTTTACTGTCGGATTCATATCTATTAAATCCGAAAGTCTTTTCAAAGTTTTCGTTGAACCAGTCAGGCCGTTTGTCAAATGAGTCGATTTTGCCGTATGCACGTACAAGAATTTCTTTCTCGTCTGCTGAGAGGACTTTCGCACATTCTGATGCGTTCACGGAGCCGTCTTCGATAAGTCCATGCGCGTTCAGGACTTTTTCCATTATCCTGGTCTGGCTCCACAGCGGCACGTTGATTATGTTGAGCGGGCTAAAGCTTGCGAATATGAGCAGGCATGCCAGAATCGGGCAGAGGGCTAGTGTCTTGCTGCCCTTCTTGTAGAATGAAAGGAATACGACTGCGCAGGAGAACAAGGTGTACAGCACTGTCGCATAGCGAGCCGGTGAGATGCCGTGCGCATGTATCCTGTCCACGGATATTATGATCTGGACGATTATGAGCGGGATGAGGGCAAAGGCTCCGAACTTGCGGAAAATCCTGCTGGCCTTGCAGTCATAGTAGGGAAGGGTGAACTGGAATACGATGAAGAGCGCAGTCGCAAAGCTTATGTATCCGTTTGCTTCCCTCATTGGAAGGGAAAGGGTCGCTATGCTTACCGCCATGTATGCGTACAGGACGAGCATCAGGACGAGATAGAGGGGAAAGAGCGTGTACAGGAATACGACCTTGCAAAAGCGGGGAATCGTTATCTCATTATGTCCTCTTGCCGTGTAAGTCGCAAAGCTGTCGATGAACACGATGAAAAAGGAAAATGTCCAGATGCATGATGTTATTGGTGAGGAAAGCTCGCCATCCATAAAAAACTGAGAGATTGCCCAGTAAATTATGGAGAGGGCGCAGCCAAAGCACATCATCAGTATGAAAGCCGCCAGGGCGGAGAAGGAGATGTTCAGCACTATCTCATTCTTGTCCTGTGTGAATCCGAGCAGGAAGGGGGATATGGCTATGAATGAGAGTAGAAGGGAAAAAATGCACAGCTGTGGAAAGTCGCCCCACCTCTCCGCGTCCATGAGGATAAAGACAGGGATGGCGCACAGGGCGCAGAAGAGCTGGACTGCAAGGCGGATAAGCGGCTTGTCCTTTATGAATTTCTCGGCGGACAGGCCTGCAGGGAAGGCCATAATGCAGGCCCAGAAGAGGGCAAAGATCAATCTTGCAAAGATGCCATCAGTGTCGCTGTTTGTTCCTTGTTCCTGCAGGAATTGCCATGCGGCATAAACAGCTGTCGTCGCAAAACTAAGGATATATACGGCAGGAAAGCGGAAAAAGGCCGGCTTTATGCTCTTGAAAAAAGACGAAAAGAACTTCATTGTTGCATGATAGCGGGATTCACCTAAAATAACAAGCCTTGACAGATGGGCTTTTCGGATTGATAATTGCTAAAGAGGGTGACACATCTATGAAGAGCATATCCAAGACCAAGATTTGGCTGTTTGCCTTGGGGCAGTTCGGCTGGGCACTCCTGTCCGGCCTGATAGGGACGTATCTGGTGAATTTTTACCTGCCGGGAGATGCTGACATCACCGCAGGCCAGCCTGTCCTGATACCTCAGGGAAGGGTGGTTTTGGGCTTTCTTACGGTCATAGGCCTTGTCACCGCCCTGGGCCGCCTCTTTGATGCCGTTACCGATCCGCTCGTCGCATCCTTATCGGACAAATGCAGGAGCAGGGCGGGCAGGCGTATTCCCTTCCTCAAGTGGTCCGCCCTCCCGCTGGCCGTCTGCACCCTGCTTGTCTTCTGTGCGCCTTTTCCGGCGGAGGGATCGGGAAAGCTTTTGAATTCCGTCTGGCTCTGCTCCTTTGTGCTGGCCTACTATTTCCTGATAACCTGCTATTGCACCCCGTATACAGCCCTTTACAGTGAGATTACCCACACGGACGAGGAGCGTATGCTTGCTTCCACGGCAATATCGTTTACCTTCATCGTGGGGCAGGCGGTGGGCTACCTTGGGCCTGTGTTCTGGGGGCCTCTTGCGGGGGCGGCGGGGCGGGTCACGGCCATACGGATTGTGTTCGCCGCCTTTGCGGTGATAGCCCTGCTGTGCATGTATGTGCCGGTGTTTGCGATAAAGGAGGGCGACTATGTTGACGCGAAGCCCTCCGAGGCCGGGGTGCTGGAGTCTTTGGGAAAGACTTTCCGTAACCGCCATTTCCGGGTATTCGTCTGCTCGGACATCTTCTATTGGATAGGCCTGACGGTTTTCCAGACGGGCATCCCATACTTTGTAAAGGAGCTGATAGGCCTCCCTGAGATATGGCAGTCCCTGCTGCTCGTCGCTATGACGGCACTTTCCCTGCTCTTCTATATACCTATAAACATCGTTGCCCGGCGGACTGGCAAAAAAAAGCTCGTGGTCTTCGCTTTTGCCATGTTCACGGTCGCTTTCCTGTTCACGGCCTTTACGGGGAAGTTCGGCAGCTCGCAGGAACTCAAGGTTGCCCAGGGAATCCTGCTCATTGTCCTGGGCTCCCTGCCCCTCGCCATATTCGGCATATTGCCGCAGGCGATGGTCGCTGACTGCGCTGAGTACGACAGGCGGCAGACCGGCGAGGACAGGCAGGGGATGTTCTTTGCCGCCCGCACCTTCTGCTTCAAGCTGGGGCAGAGTGTTGCCATGATAATATTCACCAGCCTTGCGACGGTGGGAACAGGGGGCTTTGGCTACCGCCTGGCCGCCGTCCTGTCATCCGCCCTCTGCCTTGTGGGTGGGGTGATACTTCTCTTCTATGATG
>JAFTEK010000261.1 GCA_017453705.1 Treponema sp. | reverse complement strand
TCAACCGGGATATCCCGGCTGAGCGGTATGATGTACGGAAGGTCATCAACATGTTCTTTAGAAAATCGCAAGTTGCTTGTTATTGCGTCTTTTATTCTCTCGCGGTTCAAATCAAAATCATCAAGCAAAGGCTCGTCATCGTCATCCAGAAACCTGCGTATGCTCTCCTCCGCGATGTTCCCGACCTTGAACCGCCTGCATATTGTTGTTTCTTCTTCGCAGATAAGCTCGTGCTTCTTTACGTCAAGGGAAAGCTTTTTGTATGCAAGGACATAGAGTCCCTTCGGGGTGTGGATGCTCAGGACGTTCACGCAGAGACTCTGGGTAAACCTGTAGATGTTTGTTTGCTTGCTTCTTGCCTGAAATTTTTTGATAATATTGTCAAATTGCTCGTTGTCCAGCGGATACCTTCCGTCCTTAAATGAGTCTCCGTCAAAATGTTCCAGAAGGGAATATTTGTCCTGGTACGGTGTCGTGTTCAACCTGCTGCATTCCAGCAGGTAGTCAAGGATTCTTAAGTTGGGGATGTGGCCGAAGAGGACTTGGAATGAGTCTGGGTCTTCTGCGATTCGTTCTTTAAGTTTATCCGGAACCTGATAGTAGGATTCATCAATAAGATGTGCTTCTTGAATGGATTCTATGTACAGCTTGGAAAAATCACTTATAGTGTGATTTGCCACGTGAAAGCCTTCCACGCACAAAAGCTTTCTCTGTATATCTATGTCGCGGATGCCAATCCAGAAGCTGGTCTGTTTTCCTTCCTTATTGCAATACTCGATACCAAGCCACTTGTTTTGCGTGACAGCCTTGAATATAAGGTGTAGAACTTGTTTCTGCTGCATAAGGTTACCAGGAATATGCTCCCCCCTTGTGACAGAGGGGGCTTATCTAGTCGGCAAAGCGCACGTCCTGCCAGATGTTATTGTACTTATCAAGGCCTTCGCCCAAATCCATCTTGAGCGTACAGTTGTTCATCTCCTCAGCCTTGTACATCGGAGTGGTCTTCATGTACTGCTCGGCGGAAGGGTTGACAAAGCATGGAAAACGGAAGTAGTCCAAGAACATCGCGTATATTTCCGGCCTGTGGATAAAGTTGATGAACTCGTTGGCCGCGGCATAGTGCTGGCTGTCCTTGAGTATGCAGAGGGAGTCAAGGTATGCGGGGCCTCCGCTAGCGGGGATAAAGAAGTCTATCATCTCCTCCTGCTTGTCCTCGCTGACCTCGCCGTAGATTACCTCGGCATAGCCCTGGCAGAGCCAGAAGTCCCCGGATGCGAATGACTTGCCGAAGCTCTCAGCGTCGAATTTGACCAGATTGGGCTTCCACTGCTCACATATCAGTTTCTTTGCTTCCTCAAGCTCGCCGTCGTCAAGCGTGTTTACGTCGTAGCCTAGGCAAGTCAAGGCATCGCCTATGACTTCGCGCATGTCGTCCATCATCGTCGCGTGACCCGCGAAACGTTTGTCGGCGAAGATGCTCCAGTCCCTGGCATAGTCGCTGTGGCTGGGGGGGAACTTGAGCTTGTTTATGGAGATTCCTGCCGCGCCAAAGTAATAGGGCACACAGTATTTCATCTCAGGGTCATAAGTCGCCTTCTCCAGCACCTTGGGGTTGATGTTGCCCTTGTTGGTGAACTTGGACTGGTCTATCTCGCGCAGCATACCCTGCTTTATCATAATCGAGCTGTAGTCCTGCGAAGGAACAACTATGTCGTATCCCTTGCCACCGCCAGCACGGAGCTTGGCGTACATCTCCTCGTTGGAGGCGTACTCATCGATGGTGACATCAATGCCGAACTCCTGCTCAAACTGCTTTACGGCATCCTCAGGTGTGTAGTAAGTCCAGGTATAGATGTTGAGCTTCTTGTCGTCCTTCTGGACAACCTCGTTCCCTTTGGAGCAAGAGGCAAAACAAGCGATGATGGACATTGCAGAGACTGCGAGTACAATGTGTGTGTTGTGTTTCATAATTCTCCTCCGTAAAAAGAATTAATGGATTAGTGCGATGCCGCGAATCCTTTCAGCCCCTTGCGGAGCAGGAAAGTGATGGCACATATAATCAGAACCAGGACAAAGGACAGCGAGTTTATCACCGGGCTTACCCCGAACCTAATCATCGAGTAGACGTAGAGGGGCAGCGTGGTGCTTCCCGGCCCTGAGACAAGGGATGTAATCACGTAGTCTTCCAGTGACATTGTGACGCTCATCATAAAGCCTGATATTACACCGGGCATTATGGCGGGTATGATGACCAAAAAGAGGGTCTGCCTCTCGTTGGCTCCCAGGTCATGGCTTGCTTCTATTATCGTGTAGTCAAACTCGTCTATTCGTGCGCTTACCATCAGGTAAACGAAGGGCAGACAGAATGTCGTGTGTGCGATGAATATCGAGAGGAGACCCAGTGAGAGTTTTATACCGCTGAAGAAAATCAAAAGCGATACTCCCATGATGACTTCAGGCAATACCATTGGCAGGAAGCTCATCGTCTGTATATAGCTTCTTCCCTTGAACTTGTACCAGCCTACACCGATTGCGGCCAGCGTTCCCAGTATGCATGCCACGATGGAT
>JAFTEK010000260.1 GCA_017453705.1 Treponema sp. | reverse complement strand
TTGTTCTTTTTTTACACGTTAATTTTATATATTGATTACCAATATTCAGTATTTGGCAAATTTGCCAATATTTTTGTGAGAAGTTTTTGGATTGTATTGCTTAGTCGTGTTTGTGGAATATTTTTTGACGGAGTTTATAACTCAAATCTGTTTCAAATTCTGAACAGAAATTTATTCAACATATATCTTTTTCATGATCCATTGGATTATATATTTTTACGCCTGTTTTTTAGCAACCGCCTTTGTTTGCTGAAATATAGCGGCGGAGTCTGTCTTTATTATTTTTCACGAGTTTTTGGAGTCATAATTGTCTCTGTTTTGCTCGGTGAGTTTGTTAGATATTTTGTGGCAAAAATAAGTTATGTATGCAATCAAAAATAAAAATGCCTATTTAAGCTTGAAGGAGTTTTTGTGAACAGCAAAACTTATGAAAACATTTCTTGCGTGCCAACTTTCGCCTGCTCAGAATATGCGTCCAAGCAAAAAGACTACGCCGTTCTGATTCCAATAATCAACGAAGGCAAGCGCATTCACGCGGAATTGACGCGCGCAAAATCTGCGAATATTGCCGGTGTCGCGGACATCATCATTTGCGACGGCGGCTCAACTGACGGTTGTACCGATGAAGAAACTTTAAAAGCCCTTGATGTGAATACGCTGCTTGTAAAGGCTGGGGCTGGCAAGCAGGGGGCGCAGCTCAGAATGGGCTTTTGGTTTGCGAAAGAACGCGGCTACAAGGGCATAATCACAATCGATGGCAACAACAAAGACTCAATCGAGGACATTCCAAAATTCATTGAAAAACTTGAAGAAGGCTATGATTTGGTTCAAGGCTCACGATTCATCAAGGGCGGACAGGCAATAAACACGCCGCTTTTCCGCTTGCTTTCAGTAAAGCTCATTCATGCCCCTGTCATTTCGCTCACTGCACGACATCGCTTTACTGATACAACGAACGCATACCGCGCGTATTCGGCGAGTTATCTTTTTGATGAGCGTGTGAGCATTTTCCGCGATGTTTTCGTGTCTTACGAACTTTTGGCGTATCTGTCAGTCCGGGCTACACAGCTAGGCTTTAAGGCTTGCGAAATCCCCGTAACACGCGCGTACCCGAAAGGCGAGAAGCCCCCGACAAAAATTAGTTTTTTCAGAGGAAACTGGAACCTGATGAAAATCCTGATAAAAAATCTGTTTGGAGCCTATAATTAGTGCATGGGCAATTTCAAAAAACCGTCTGGACAGTTGAAAGTGACTCTTTGAAACTGCCTCTGCTGTTGGAAATTTCACATTTTTACAAGACTTTTGCCTGAAAAGATACCAGACCAAAATCCTTGCTCAAAAGAATAAATAATATTTTATGTAAGGCTGTTCTTGGGTAATACAGTTGACGTATTTTTCCATATATAAAGGCACATAAAGCCCTGCTGATTGGTTTAAAACCCTAGCTTTTTAGGCTGTTCAGTGTTATGCTTGTTATATAAGGGGGGAAAAGGAAGGTGAGCATGAATGCACAGCAGCTTAAGGCTATTATAAACGCGATACCGGGGAACGTGTTCTTCAAGGACACGGAATGTAGATATTTCTATGCCAGCCACCTGTGCTCCATGCTTAACACGGCAGGAAGGCCGGATTTTACGATTATCGGCAAGACGGATCTGGAGGTGCAGGTTCAAAAGGAGCTGGGGGAGCAGTATTACAAGGAAGACAAGGAGCTGCTCAGGACCGGCGGTGAGATGGAGTACGTCAGCCGGATGAAATTCGGGAGCGACATCTATTATTACAAAATCCAGAAGAGGGCGGTTCACAGCACGGACGAGTCTACTGGCGAGGACAGGATAATAGGCGTAGTCGGGGTTGTTACCGACATAACGCAGGAGACTGTGCTGCGGCAAAGGCTGGAATACCTAAGCAGCACGGACGCCCTTACGGGGCTTAGGAACAGGGCCAGCCTTATGCTCTGGCTGTCACAGCCTTTCCCCACGGCCAGCCTGCCGCTCACGGTTATTTCCGCCGACTTTGACAAGCTCAAGGTTCTTAACGACAACTACGGGCATGATGCCGGGGACAGTTACCTTAAGGCGGGCAGCAAGATCATGCAGGACGTTCTGCCGGAAACGGCGGCCATTTACCGCACGGGGGGCGATGAGTTCCTTATAATCATTGGGTCCTGCGGAGAGGAAGAGGGCAGGTCTCTCATTGGCAAGTTGGAACAGGCTTTCAGCTCGTGCAAGGTGGAGAGCGTTCAGATGAGCGTATCCCTTGGGGCGGTCACGCTCACGGATGCCGGCATGAGCCTTACGGATGCGATAAACCTGGCGGATTCCCGCATGTATGAGCAGAAGAGGGAGCACCATGCCAGTCAGCCGCGTGGCTAGGGCCCCGGCGGTAGCCTTGGCGGTCGGGGGCCTCGGCAGTAGCCCTGGCGGTTGCCATGGGGTGGGTGCCTCGGTGGTCGGGGCACTTCGGCGGTTGCCTTGGCGGTTGCCAGGGGGCGTTCTTCGCCCGGCGTTTCCCTGGGCGACTAGCCTTCCAGCCTGTAGACAACGGAACCCCGCTCCGGGGTCCAGATAGCCTTGCGCTGCTCCGGGATGGAGGACAGGCTGGACAGCTTGAACCCCATTCCCTCGAACCAGTCCGAGGTCTGGGTCGTGAGCAGGAACACGCCGGCCGCCTTGGATTTTTTCGCGCGCTTTATCAGGAATTCTACGAGTTTCTGCCCTATCCCCAGGCTGGAGCATGACTTTTCCACCGCTATGCCTGCTATCTCCATCTGTCCGTCGCTGTACGGAACCAGTGCGGCGCAAGCCCGGATGGCTCCGTCCAGCTCGTAGACGATGTAATGGGAAAGCTGGTCTTGCAGGGACTGCTTGCTGCGCGGCAGCAGGATGCCTTTGTCCACGAAGGGCTGCATGAGCGTCAGGACGGCAGGTATGTCATCGCTCTCCATGTCGCGGATGCGGCCGTAGTCCCTCACGTACACCATTGTTCCTGAGCCGAAGTCCGAGAATATTTCACAGGGCAGGGTGCCTTCCATCGAGCCGTCCAATAAGTGGACGCGGGCGACACCGGAAGAACAGGCACGGCGGGCAATCGTGAGCAGCTCGGCGATTTTGTCGCCGGCCTTTCCGTTCTGCATATTGACCGTTCGTTCAGATGTGCGGCTATCGTCCGATGGGAAGTTCAATGCAATGAAGGAATCCAGCTCGTCAAGGCTGAGGGCGGGAACAGTTCCGTCATCGGAAAGTCCCAGACCTTCCGGTATGGTGTAACTTTCGGAAGTTATCCGCACGTCCGGCACCAGATAGAAGAGCTTGTCGGCGTTGAGGTGGCTGGCGATTTTTTCGGCCAGGAGCATGGATGAGATGTTGTATGGCTTTCCGGCCAGCGACCAGCCTATGCAAGGGAATATGGGGACAAAGCCGTCCTCCAGAACCTTGCCCAGCGAAGCCGCGTCCACCCGGTCTATGTCGCCCACCGTCCCCCAGTCAAATCCCGCCAGCACCCCCCTGCCCCTGGCGCGAACCCAGTTGCCTATGAGGGCGGGGACTTTTTCGCCCGCGAGGGCGGTCATCACCTGGTTGGACACGTCAAAGGCGGCCATCTTAATCAGCGGCATTGCCTCCGCGTCCGTGACACGGCAGCCGTCATGGACGCGCCACTTTATCTGTGAGCCGCTGAGGACGGCATCTATCCTGTCCGCCGCGCCCGGCACGATGATTATGCGCAGGCCCGCCCGGTGGAGCAGGGCTATGTCCTTGATGTGGGAAAGGAAGACCCCCTGATCCAGAAGCTTTCCGTCCAGGTATATCACGAGCAGCGCGTCCCTGAAGCGGTCTATGTATCGAATCACGTCCCGGATGCTGGCTGCCCTGTCGCGGGTGCTCATGGGGGTGGATGGGGATTTGTCTTGGAGCATGGTTCCATTATAGAATAGAAGGGTGATTTGTGCTAGACTTAGGTTGCTTCTGCAACTGGCTTGCACGAATCAAACGTGAGAATCAAAGAGGAGGATGATATGGCTCATAACTTTCCAAAGATTTCCGCTCCTTTTGGCCGCAAGACCCCGAAGGACCGCCTTGTTGACCCTTCGATTTACGCAAAGCCCTGGGTGGAGCACTTGCGGGGCGTGAAGTTCCATGCGTCGGAGAAGATTGACGGAACGAGCGTCGGTATCGTATGGGACGGCGAGAGGATTTCCTTCGTCGGGCACACGGAGAAGTCGGAGTTCTGCCCGAGGTACCTGGACTACCTCAAGGCCAACTTCGCGACTGCGGAATTCGAGTCCGTGATAGAGGAGATATTCTCTGACACGCCGGTGACGATTTACGGGGAGGGAATCTCAAAGGACTACAACGTGCACTACGGTTTCCCGGAAGGCAATTTCATCATGTACGACGTGCAGAACGAGGGCGGCACCTTCTACAACCGGGAGCCTGTCAGGGAGATTGCGGCAAAACTCGCCCTGATAACGCCCTACGAGGAGATGATGACCCTCGACGAGGCGATAGAATTCGTCAAGTCACGCCCCATGTCCAGGCTGGATCCCACAAAGAAGATGGAAGGCCTTGTCTTGAGGGCACCTGTCGAGATGTACACCAACACAGGGGAAAGAATCATCTGCAAAGTCAAGGTCAAGGATTTTGTGGACGGAGTTAAGGACTACAAGGTCGATTGAAAACAGGTCTGTTACACTGGAACAAAAACAAGTGCGTTACATTGGAACATTTTGTAGTTGTATATTAGAATAAACAACCGCGTTACATTGGAATGTTTTGTGGTTGTATATTGGAACAAACAGCTGCGTTACATTAGAACATTTTGTAGTTGTTCACTGGGACAAAAACAAGTGCGTTACATTGGAACATTTTGTAGTTGTTCACTGCCAGTAAAACAGGTCTGTTACATAAAGTTCTTTAATCGTCAGTTTTTTTAGGGAACTCTGGAACTGCCAGGGAAGCTACTGGCGTTGTCCAAGCCAGTTCCCGAACAGTTCCCATTGGTGGGTTTCAACTACAGTTCTTCACCGCCGCCCTGGACGCTCTCCAGGTAGTTGTCCATGTAGCCCTTGTCCAGGAACATCGTGAGTGCCAGCTGATCCAGGTAGGAGAGCTGGCTTTCATATTCTCCGAAGGCTTCCTTGTATTCCGCCAGGAGCTTGTCGGGCAGCACCATCCAAGCGACGGACAGGCCCTTGCACAGGAGGTTGGAGAAGGTGTTCAGGTATATAACCTTGTCCTTGCTGTCCGCGCCCTTGAATGTTGAGTCAAGGCTTGTGCTTGTGGAGTTGTCGTTTTCTATTATGTAGCGGTAGTCGGCCTCTGCCGCCCAGTCCAGTATGCCCTGCCGCCTTTCCGCGGGGTCGTCCAGCGT
>JAFTEK010000259.1 GCA_017453705.1 Treponema sp. | reverse complement strand
GTAAAGGAAGAGGAAGAAGAAGAAGAAAACAACACGCCCACGACCAGCTTCTGGGATCTTTTCATAAAGAAAAAGACCTCTGACACCCAGGAAGACGCGGAAGAAAGTCCGACCGATGATTTAAATCAAGAGGATGAAGACTTTGGGAACAGCCTGCTTGATTAAGGAGGCAGGAGAAAGAAATGCTTGTCAAGATAAGCGACATAAAGATAAAGAAAAGAATCAGGCAGGATTTAGGAGACATTGACAGCCTGAAAGACAGCCTTAAGACTTATGGGCTTTTGAACCCGATAACGCTCAACTCTGACATGGAGCTTGTCGCCGGGCAAAGGAGGCTTGAGGCGGCAAAAGGCATAGGCTGGGAAACCATAAACGCGGTCGTACTGGACAAGGGCGTTGACAAGACAAGGCAGCTGGAGCTGGAGCTGGAGGAAAACAACCAAAGAAAGGATTTCAGCGATGAGGAGCTTATGGCAGGCTATGAAAGGCTGGAAAAGCTCAGGAACCCCTCATTTTTTGAAAGAATCATACAGTTCCTTGCTGCTGCCTTTGAAAAGCTTATAAAATGGCTGAAGGGGATATTCACAAGGAAAGACAAGACCATGCTTCCGCAGGTCAAACCGGAAGGCAGTGACAAGCTTTCCCCTCCCAGCCAATAGTTTTTAACAGTTTTTTATATCGCCGTAATCTGTAATCTATCATCAGCATGGATGTTTTATTGTTATGGAGGCCTTGTTAATCAAAAGGGCTTTCTTGACAAACAAGGGAAAATCAAATAGGATTTTCACAGGTTGAGGCAGTTTCAAAAGTCCCAGGCACTGCAAACAACACAACGCCGCTGACTATTTGAAACAGACTCGGTAATTTACTTCTTTATAATTGGGAGGTTTTTATGAAATTCACAAAAAGAATTCTTTCACTTGCAGCCGTAACGCTGCTTTCTGTTGCGGCCTTCGCCGAGACCTACTATGTTTCAGTAAAAAACACGAACCTCAAGGCAAAGCCGGCGGGTTCATCCAAGAACGTCACCGCTGTCAAATACGGTGATGCCGTCACATGGCTCAAAAGCGATGGAAACTGGACATTGGTTTCATACGGCAAGGCAGAAGGCTGGATCAGCACAAACGCCCTCACTAAGAGAAAAATCGTCGCTTCCAGCAAGGTAAACACCGACGCAAAGGAAATTGCCCTCGCGGGAAAAGGATTTGGAGAAGGTCTGAGCGCAGAAGGAGATTCAGGTAACTATGCGGCGGTCAACTCTGTCGAGAGGAACACTGTCAGTGAAAACGAGAATGCCAGCTTCAAGACAAAGGGCGGACTCAAGGTAGCTGAATAATGAAAAACAAGCTTAACAGGCTGGCCTGTCCGTTTCTTGCAATAGCCCTGCTCGCCTTCGCATCCTGTGAGACAACAAGCAAGATGGAAGCAAGTATGCAGAAGGCTTCCGACAAGATCACAGAAAAAGGACAGGCTATGTCCGACAAGAACCGCGTCAAGATAGACGAGAGCCGGGCAGCCATAGCCAAATCCAAGGAAGAGATTTCCCCTGAGCAGGAATATTACATAGGACGTGAGGTCGCATCCAGGATTCTGAGTAAATACAAGCTCTATCAGAATTCCAAGGCGACAAACTACGTGAACGAGATATGCACTGCGATAACCTCAATGTCCGATATGCCTGACATCTACAATGGATATTGCGTCGGTATACTGGACACAAAGGAGATAAACGCAATCTCCACCCCCGGAGGACACATCTTTGTCACGAGGGGACTTTTGGAATGTGCGTCATCGGAAGACGAGCTTGCGGCCGTCATAGCCCATGAGGTTGGCCATATCCAGCTCAAACATGCGGTGAAATCTATAAAGACCAGCCGCCTGAATGAAGCCACGCTAAGCATAATGGATGCCGCTGGTTCCATAGTGACTGGCGGAGCCTACCAAGAAGGACTTGGAAGCGCGGCGGACGAGCTGATGACCACGCTGAGCACGACAGGATATTCCAAGACACAGGAGTATGAAGCGGACGCAAAGGCAGCTTCCCTTATGGGGGATGCAGGATACAATCCAAATGCCCTGAAATCCATGCTTGAGGTTCTAAAGGAAAAGGAAAACACAGAGAATACCGGAATGGTGAAAACCCATCCGAGTGCTTCATCCCGTATTTTCCAAGCCCGCGGATACATCAGGAACGCTGCTCACGGAAAAACATTCAACGAGGACAAGAGGACGGCAAGATTTGCCGCCATAAAGAGTTCTCTCTAGCAAAATCAAAATCCCTAGGGAAACAGTGAATAATCCGAATGCGGATTATTCACTGTTAGCTCCGAAATTCGCTCCCGTCAAGATGGGAGCAGGGTCATTTTCCACCTGGCGACCAGCTCCAAGGCGTTTAGCGGGGTAAGATTGTCGGGGTTCACAGAAAGAATTTCATCCAAGACCATCTCCTCATCACTAAACAGACCGGGCAAAGACTGAGGGCTGACATCGCCCGGACCGCCTGCCGTATCTTGGATGGGAACAGGGATAACGGGTCTTTCCTGGGCACCGGACTGTATGCGAGAAAGGATTGCCTCAGCACGTTCAAGGACGGGGGCAGGAATTCCTGCAAGGCGGGCAACATGAATTCCATAACTATTAGCGCTGGAGCCAGGGATAACCTTGCGCAAAAAGACTATCTCACCCCCGGCATCGCTCACGGACATACAGAGCTTTTTCATATTAGAATGTTCCAGGCGGGTCAACTCATGGTAATGGGTGGCAAAGAGTGTCTTGCACTTTACTTTATCAAGCAGGTACTCACTGACAGCCCAGGCTATTGAAAGCCCGTCCTCGGTTCCAGTCCCCCGCCCTACCTCGTCCATGATAACAAAGGATTTCTCCGTGGCAAAGCGAAGAATCCTGGCAGTCTCGGACATTTCCACAAGGAAAGTTGACTCTCCACGGGCAAGGTTGTCGCTGGCACCGACCCGGCAGAAAATCCTGTCAACTGTCCCCAGGCGGGCGTATGAAGCAGGGACAAAGCTGCCTATCTGGGCAAGAATGGATATGAGGGCATTCTGCCTAAGGAAGGTACTCTTGCCTGCCATGTTCGGGCCGGTTATAAGGGCGAAAGTCTCCCCTTCCGTGCAGAGTGACAGGTCATTGGGAACGAATTCCCCGGAAGGAAGGTGTTTTTCCACAACAGGATGCCTGCCTTCCCGCACGTCAAAGACCATGCCGTCCTCAAGCTCAGGGCAAGTCCAGGAATTCTTTGTAGCCGCCTCCGCAAGGGAAGAAACACAGTCCGCATAGGCTATCTCCCTGGACACCTGCCGTAAATAGCCGACATACTGCTTAAGGGACGAACGGAATTCAACAAAAAGATCATGCTCCAGCTGGATAATACGCTCCCCGGACTCATTCAGGCTTTCCTCAAGCTCCTTCAATTTCGGGGTCGTAAAACGGTCAACGTTTACCAGTGTACGTTTTTTAATAAAGTAATCGGGCACCATCGAAAGCTTGGCCCTTGTCACTTCAATGTAGTAGCCCAGGCTTCCCGTGCTCCTTATTCTCAGGCCTTGGATTCCTGTAGCCTGCCTCTCTGATTCCGCATATTCCTCCAAAACCCTGTTGAAGTTGTCGCGGACTTCGCGCCAGTGGTCAAGTTCTTCCGACCAGCCCTCTTTTATCATCCTCCCTTCTGTGAAAACTGTTGAAGGGTCGTCCATCACAGCCCTTTCTATCTGAAGGGCGATATCACTGGCGGTTTCAGGGGACATGGAAGCAAAATTCAGCTTTCCCAAGAGCTTCTGGGCATTGAGCCACAGCTTGAGGCTCCGCTCCAAAGCCTTAAGATCCTTGGCATGTGCCCTGTCCATAGCTATACGGCCTGCCAGCCGCTCTATGTCCAGTATTCCGTCCATCTGGACACGGAAATTCCTTTGCAAAACGGCATCCTTGAAGAACAACGTCACGTGTTCCTGCCTGCTTCTTATCTGATCCGCATCCTTCAAGGGGAACATAAGGAAAAACCTAAGCATCCTTAATCCCATGGAAGTCCTGGTGTAGTTAAGACATTCCATAAGGGAAAAGCCGGAGCTGCCATCCCTAAGGTTCTCCGTTATCTCAAGATTCTTTCTGGAAGAATCATCTATTACCACATAGTCACTGTCCTTGTAGACGCTTATCCCTTCAACATGGATGGATGAGGCATTGGTTGCTTTTTCCATGTAATCCAAAAGGAAACCGGCCGGATGAACTATAGGGGAATCCTCCGTAAGTGAAAAAGCTGACAAGGATGTGGTTTTAAAATGCTTAAGCAGCCTCTGGTAACATTGGGCAGCATTAAAATGCCAGTCCGGGTAGTATGACAGCGAAATACCGGGACAGTCATCCAGGCAGCGGGAAACAAACTCAAGCCGCCTGACTCCATCAGGAAGGAGCAGCTCCTTAGGCCTACAACGCCCAAGCTCTTTCTGGAAGCCCTCTGCCATTGCGTCCAGTGAAAAATCCGTTGCCCGGAATTCGCCTGTAGTCACATCGACAAAGGCAAAAGCAGCCCCGTTTTTAGCAATGTAAAAGGAAGCAAGGAAATTATTCGCCCCACCTTCAAGATACTCACTGTCCAAGGCTGTACCGGGGGTTATGGTCTCGACAACCTTCCTTTCCGTAAGCTGTCCGTGGGGAGATATAGGGCCAATCTGCTCGGCGATTGTCACTTTCTTGCCACGTCTTAAAAGACGGGCGATATAAATCTTATAGGCATGATAGGGGATACCGCACATGGGGTGCTCCCCCCTGTGCGTAAGCGTCAGGTTAAGGAGTTTGGAAACCTCCTCGGCCTGCTCATCAAACATCTCATAGAAGTCCCCCAAGCGGAAAAAAAGAATCTCCCCAGGGTGCTGATCCTTCAGGCTCTTATACTGTAGGAAAAGCGGTGTCTCATCAGCCATTCAAAGCCTACAAGCCCAGCTGTCTTATCACGTCATCGGTTATATCAACAGAAGGGCT
>JAFTEK010000258.1 GCA_017453705.1 Treponema sp. | reverse complement strand
GGGCGGCTCCTTGTCCCGCAAGGGTGCCTGGAAGAATTTTAAGGCCTTGGAAGCGAAGAGCGGCGTAACGGCGAAGGTTCATACCCTGCGACATTCTTTTGCGACGCATTTGCTGCAGGGCGGGGCTGATTTGCGGTCTGTCCAGGAGCTTTTGGGTCACTCGGACTTGTCCACCATGCAAATCTATACACATATTGACAATGAGCTCCTGAGGGAATACCATGCGGGCTTTTTTCCCGGCCACAAAAGCGCCGGTTTGGAGGTTGATGATGATGAAGGAAATTGAGGCCGTTCTTGTTGCTGGCTGCATGTCTGTGTTTTTGCTGGTGTCTTGTGCCCCTTCTTATAACAGCGTCAAGAGGATGCAGAAACTGGAGGAAGGGGTCACCAATCCTACAAGCAAAGAGGAGCTGGAGGAGGCGATAAAAAAATATGAGGCCAGGGCCATGGACTTGGTGCTCACCGAAGCCCAGGTAGGAATGTGGTACAAGCTCCTTGGAACCCGCTATTTGGACGAAAGGATGTACCGCAAGGCATACGAGGCTTTCAGCAAGGCTCTCCTGTATTACCCGGACAACTCCCACCTTTACTATTATATCGCGATTTGTGCCGGATATGTAGCCAACAGTGCGATTGATTATAGCTTCAGTAAGGATGGGCAGGAGATTTTGGTCTCACCCTCCGAGCGGGAGAAGATGCTTGAGCTATCAGAGTCCTCTTACATCAGGGCCCTGGAGATAGACCCAAAGTATTACCGGGCTATGTATGGGATAGGAGTCCTTTACGTGTTTGAGCTGGATCAGCCTGCCGATGCGATTCCCTATCTGGAACGCTTCCTTGACACTCAAAAACGGGACACGGACGCTATGTTTGTGCTTGCCAGGGCATATTACCAGACCTACCAGTTTGACAAGGCCGTTGTGCTGTATGACAAGATAATCTCAATAAACCCGAACGCAGAGAAAACTGCGGAGGCAAGGGCAAACAAGAAGGTTGTCCTTGACGCCCAGTATACAAATTAAATACCCTTAGACTGTGGAACTTCTGGAAATAGCTCTTTCTTCCCTCTACTTTCTCACTTTGAAGGAGAAGATTCTTTTAAGGAAGAATATTGACAGAATTGAGCGACTTGCTGTACTGTCTATAGAAGACATTTCTCTTATCATCGGGCGAAGCCTGGGCAGCAGGGTCTCTTGGGATGGAAATGAGGTTGTCAGGCAGTCTCGTCGGGCATCGTCCATCATGGAGGGGCAGGGAATTTCCGCATGTCTTTATGGAGATGATGACTATCCCCCCCTGCTCAAGGAGATTGTCAATCCCCCTTTCTGTGTCTACTACAGGGGGGATGTTCGTTGCCTGGGGAAAGAGACTGTTTCCGTTGTGGGAACCAGAAAACCCTGCCGCGAATCCGCCGTTGCCACGCTCGAGTTTGCCAAGGCTGCGGCTGAGGATTCTGTCACGGTCGTAAGCGGAAACGCTATTGGAATAGACAGCTTTGCCCACAGGGGTGCGCTGTCATCAGGAAAAGAGGCTTCTACTGCGGCTGTCCTGCCCTGCGGGATAGATATAATTGTTCCCGCCGGGAACAAGGCTATGCTTTCCCAGGTGATTAGGACGGGCGGGGTAGTTTTGAGCGAGTATATTCCCGGTTGCCCCGCTGAGAAATGGCGGTTTGTGCAACGGAACCGCCTTATCGCGGCCTTGTCCCCGGCTACGGTCGTCATGCAGGCTCCGGCTGGAAGCGGTGCCTTGATAACGGCCTCTTTTGCTTTGGATTATAATAGGGATGTTATGTTCCACTCCTCGGCTTTTTGCGAGGAGGCTAAGAAAATAGATGAGGTGGCTGCTGAAAGACTCGGCTCCTCAGGCACTGGAAAAGTCGTGCGTCGCTGTGCCATGTATGTTGATTCCGGTGCGCCTGTAATCGATGATTACGGTGAATACAAAAAGGCCTTGAGGGATGCCCCTGGCTCGCATTCTGTGTGCGGTGACGGACAGCTCGACCTCTTGGAGTAAAGGTGGTGTGCAATGAAAAAGGCTGTGGCCGGCAGGACTAAGAAGAAGACCCTTGTTATAGTGGAGTCGCCTGCCAAGGCAAAGACTATAGAGCATTACCTGGGGGCGGGCTATACTGTAAAAGCCTCGATGGGGCATTTGATTGACTTGCCCAAGAGCAGGCTTGCCATCAATGTTGATGAAGGATTTCAGCCTGAGTACATCACGGTAAGGGGGCGGGCAAAGCTTCTTCAGGAACTGCAGAAGGATGCCAAGGCCAGCGATGTTGTTTTGCTAGCCTCTGATAATTACCGTGAGGGGGAGGCGATATCCTGGCACGAGAACAATGCCCTGAAAGACAAGACCGCTGCCTCCATAAACCGTATTACATTCAACGAGATAACTCCTGTCGCCATAAAAGATGCCATAAAGCATCCACGCGAGATTGATGAAGGGAAGGTCAATGCTCAGAAGGCCAGGCGGGTGTTGGACAGGCTGGTGGGTTACAATTTGAGTCCCTTGCTCTGGAAGAAGGTGAAAAACGGGCTGAGCGCAGGGCGTGTTCAGTCTGTTGCCCTACGCTTGATATGTGACCGGGAGAAAGAAGTTGAGGACTTCATTCCCGAAGAATATTGGTCTTTGGAGGCGGATTTTGCCAAAGGCAAGGTCAAGTTCAGTGCGGAGCTTACCCAGTATGAGGGAAAGAAGCCTGAGCTGAAGAAGGAGGCGGATGTCACTGCTATAGTTGATAAAATAGGCACCTCTGAATGTGTTGTGAGGGAGGTAAAGGAGAGCGAGAAGACTGTTCGCCCCAAAGCCCCGTTCACTACCTCCAAGTTGCAGCAGGCCGCCGCCAATAAACTGGGCTTTACGTCGCGCAAGACCATGCAGATAGCCCAGCAGTTATATGAGGGAATCCAGATTGGCTCCAGCCGTATAGGTCTTATAACTTACATGAGGACGGATTCTGTCCGCATCTCACAGACAGCCCTTGATGATGTGAGGGATTGGATTTCAAAGAACTATCCCGATGACTTGCCGGAGGAGCACATAGAGTATTCGGTCGGCAAGGGTGCTCAGGATGCCCATGAGGGAATCCGCCCAACATACGTCAAGTATACGCCTGATTATGTGAAGGATTACCTCTCCCGCGACCAGCTTCGCCTGTATTCGATAATATGGGAGAGGTTTGTTTCTAGCCAGATGAAGAATGCCAAGACTGTGACGACATCCGTGGATATAGAGGCAGGAAATGCGGTTTTTCATGCAAGTGCAAGCAAGCTGAGCTATAAGGGCTTCTATAATGTGATAAAGACCTTATCCTCCAAGGAAGACAGTTCCGGCAAGCTTCCCCCGCTTAGCCCCGGAGAGAAGCTTGATTCGATGAAATTTTACCCTGAGCAACACTTCACCTCAGGGCCGACCCGATATACTGATGCTTCAATCGTCAAAACGTTGGAAGAGAAGGGCATAGGCCGTCCTTCAACTTATGCCCCGATTATATCTGTCCTTCTCGACCGCTACTATGTGACCAGGAACAATAAGCAGCTGGTTCCAACACAGCTGGGAAGGATGATATGCAGGATTCTTGTAGAGGCCTTTCCTTCCATTATAAATGAACAGTTTACCTCTGATGTTGAGAACGATTTGGACAAGGTGGAAAAGAACGAGCTTGTCTGGAATTCGATGATAGGTGACTTTTACAAACCCTTCAAAGAACGGGTGGACAGTGTGATGGACAGCCAGGAGAGCATGAAGGGGGTTCTGGACGAGACAACGGAAGAGATTTGCGAGAAGTGCGGAAAGCCTATGGTGAAGAAGCTGGGACGATTCGGCTATTTTTTGGCTTGTTCTGGCTTTCCCGGCTGTCGCAATACCAAGAGCATCCCTCTTGCCAAGTGCCCGGTTGACGGCTGCAACGGGGACATTGTTGCCCGCAAGACAAAAGGGCGGGGCAAGGAGTTCTATGGATGCACTAATTATCCAAAATGCTCTTTCCTGTCCCATTTT
>JAFTEK010000257.1 GCA_017453705.1 Treponema sp. | reverse complement strand
TTTCTGCGCATAATGCATATGAAAAACAAAACAAAATAATTCCAAAGTTCGTCCAGTTCTTTCAGCAGGCTGGCCTTCGCTTATGCACAAATCTAGCACAATTGCAGTACAATTGCTAGTCCCCGCAGACCGGATCCGGGCTCGCCAGTGCCGCCGCAGCATTACCGCCCGCAGGGCTATCCGGCAGCGGGGCCTAGCCTGCCCGGCCATAATCCTGTTACCAATTCCCCTCTGAGGAATTTATAGTGGTATGAAGACAAAAGCCCTGCTTATTGCGGCAGTCATAGCCGTACTGCCCCTCACGGCGATATGTGCGGACGACGATGAACCGGCCCTCTGCGACGTTATCGAAAACGCCGACCTCTATTTCAGGTGCGATACGCCCGAATTTGCTTCGGAACTGGACGAACGGGCCTGGAAAACGCTTGCGGGCGTCTACATAAAGGACGGACCTCCCGCGTCGGTCGGAAACCCGGAGCTGAGCAACACTATCTGGGGGATGGACTATATAGACTTCGGCCCCGGGACGCTCGAAGTTTCCTACTGGGACGGAGAATGGTGTTTCAGCGGCGCAGGTCTCACGGAAGTGATGCAGATGGATTCCGTTTCCGCGGACGGAAAGACCTTTCATACGGTAAACGACTGGTACCCCCTGACATTCAGGCTGGAAGGCGAGTACCTGATCATCGAAGAATACGGCGAACGCTTCTACAAGGCGACCGGCCCCGACTGCCACATGCGCTTCCTGAAAAAGTACGTTTCGGAGCTGGAGCAGTAGCAGCTGACGTCAGCCGCGCGTAATCATTACCGCCCCGCGTGCGTACGGAGTCAGAGGGCAACGCTGTCAGATTCAAAAAGCCAGTACGCACCCGCAAGCTCCGCACACGTTGCCTCGTCGTCAAGGTCAAGAACTTGCCCTCATATCCTCTTCTACGTCCGCAAGCGACATTCCTTTCTTGTGCACGAATTTATCAGATTGTACGAATTGTGCGATGCTTGCCCTCTTTGCATCATCAACATACGTTCGGTTTATCAAATCCGTATGCTCAAGAGGTTTATCCATGGTCCAGTATTTCATGTCGCCGATCCTAAGCACGCGGTAGTCGAAGTTCCCGTATCTCTCCGTATACCCTTGCTCCCGGAGTAAATATGCGAATTCGACCATCAGCCTTTGAATCTCCGGTCTCCATGCAAGGCAGGTGTATTCGTGCGGTGCATGGGGGTAGGTCTTTGCATATTGCCAGCGGAGAGAATTCACGAAACATTCGGCTTGCTCCAGCATCATAGGCAGCTCCTTATTTTTTTATTCACGATGTTATTATATCACGCAGCCGGTGTCATAGAGTGTCACCGTGAAAAAAATTACGCGCGGGGCCTCACGATGTCGAACAGGCGGTCCCAGTCCAATATGCCCCCGGGAAAACCTGTCACGCTTTTGTCATAGGTGAGGTCAATGAGGCTCCGGTCTATTATTTCCCCTTCCTTGTAGTTGTGATAGGCAAGAGGGAAACGCTTTATGACTTCCTGCCTGAATTCAGGGCAGAAATCATTCAGGTAATCACAGAGGAGCTGTTTCTTATCACCGTTCGGATTGAAGGCAATGGAAGGAACCTCGCCATACGAAAGTGTGTAATCGTCCGCCTTGTGCATCTGGTAGAGGTCCTCGTTCAGGTTGACGAATGTGTCGGGCTCAGGATAATCGAGGAATTTTTCCATGATGGCGCGGTACTGATGGTTGCGCTCAAGCTCGCGGGCAATCAGGACCATGAAGGCAGGGAGCAGCTTGTACAGGGGATGCAGGTGCTCCATCGTCCCGGCAATGAGGCCGCCGTTTTTGTCGTAGGCCGCGACCGTCAGCTTCTCGCCCTTCAGGTATGCCCTGTAGGAGTACAGCCCGCTTTCCAGCACCTTGTTCTCCCTCCAGTCTTCGGGGACATCCAGCTCAAGGTAGTATTCGTCCTTGGCCGGGCTTACCCAATAATCCCCGAACGGCTCCTCTTTGTCCGCATTCATGATGGAAGAAAACATGCTTGAAAAAAGAACCATGGCTTCCCCTATCGGCTGGCAGAGGGTCGTCGTCCCCTTGTATGACTGGTTGTCCGGGTGAACGTAGTACTGGGTCCCGTCGCTCAGGTGCTTGAAGCCGAAGCCCTTGTAAATCAGCTTCGAGTTGTTCCGTACAAGCTTGAATGCAATCTTGAACAAGTTCATGTATCTTCTGTCCCCCTGGCAGGCATTATTTCTTCCGTCACATATTCCCGTCATGCATCGGGTAGGGCTGATGTTCCAAGATTTCAGTTCTGCTGCTCATAATCAACAGTTTACCACACCTGGGGTGTCATAGACTGTCACCGTGAGAAAAAAACTGTTCTTTTGTAGGAAACAGCCTGAAAGAGAGCTGCTTCTATTTCTTATCCCGGTCAATTTCAGGGAGCTTGCCCACGATGTCCGCAGGCTGCTACGCAACCGTGAACACAGCCGGGAACGTGGACGACAGGGGGCTTTTGCGGATATGCTGGCCGTTCACGTATTGCGTCACCACCCGGATGCGGTACTCAGAGCCCTTGTCAAGTTCCCCGGGGACAAGGCATTCGATGATGGACGGCCTGTTGCGGAAGAGCTTCCCGGGCGCAAGCTTTACTGACCCGCCGGGATTCGTCACGCTGTCGAAGTAGAGGCCGACAGCATCGCTTCCGCCCTCAATGCGGAGCCGCCTGCCTTCGATGAAAAGGATATTCCCCCGGCTGAGCGTCCCGGTTTCCTGCCGCTGCGGTCCCGGGCCGT
>JAFTEK010000256.1 GCA_017453705.1 Treponema sp. | reverse complement strand
GGCCGGGCAGAAGAAGGAATTCAGCCCGCAGGAGATTTCCGCTTTCATCCTGCAGAAGATGAAGAAGACCGCAGAGGACTATCTGGGCGAGTCCGTCACCGAGGCCGTCATTACCGTCCCCGCATACTTCAACGATGCCCAGCGTCAGGCGACAAAGGATGCCGGAAAGATTGCCGGTCTCGACGTCAAGAGGATTATCAACGAGCCTACCGCAGCTTCATTGGCCTTTGGCTTTAAGCAGGAGGGAGAGAAGGATAAGACAATAGCTGTCTATGACCTCGGTGGTGGTACGTTCGATATTTCCATACTGGAGCTGGGAGACGGAGTTTTCGAGGTCAAGGCGACCAACGGAGACACCCACTTGGGAGGCGATGACTGGGACGGACGCATTGTCAGCTGGCTTATCGACAGCTTTAAGGCTGACACAGGCATTGACCTTTCACAGGATGCCATGGCCAAGCAGAGGCTCCGCGAGGCTGCGGAGAACGCCAAGATTTCCCTGTCCAACCAGACTACGACAGAAATTAACCTGCCCTTTATCACGGCTGACGCGACAGGACCCAAGCACTTGCAGAAGACGCTCTCCCGTGCTGAGTTCGAGAAGATGACGGACGACCTCTTTGAGAAGACCAAGGAGCCTTGCCGCAAGGCAATGTCCGATGCAGGAATCTCCGCTGACAAGATTGACGAGATTCTTCTCGTCGGTGGTTCTTCCCGTATGCCCAAGGTTCAGGAGATTGTCAAGAGCATCTTCGGCAAAGAAGGAAGCCGTGCCGTCAACCCGGACGAGGCCGTTGCAATCGGAGCGGCAATCCAGGGCGGAGTCCTCAAGGGCGATGTCAAGGACATGGTTCTTTTGGATGTTACCCCGCTGTCTCTGGGAATTGAGACGATGGGAGGCGTGTTTACCCGCCTTATTAACCGCAACACGACGATTCCGACCAAGAAGAGCCAGGTGTTCTCCACCGCCGCGGACGGACAGACTGCTGTTACAATCCATGTCCTTCAGGGTGAGCGCGAGATGGCCAGCCAGAACCGCACGCTGGGCAACTTCAATCTTGACGGCATTCCCCCGGCACCGCGCGGAGTTCCGCAGATTGAGGTTACGTTCGATATAGATGCCAACGGAATTGTTCACGTTTCCGCCAAGGATCAGGGAACTGGCAAGGAGCAGCACATCCAGATAACGTCTTCTTCCGGTCTTAGCAAGGAAGAGATTGACAGGATGGTCAAGGATGCCGAGGCCAATGCCGCTGATGACAAGAAGAAGCGCGAGGCCGTTGATGCCAGGAACGAGGGCGACAGCTTGGTATACCAGACTGAGAAGACCCTTAAGGAGATGGGCGACAAGGTGTCTGCCTCTGACAAGGGGAATATCGAGAGCGCAATCAGTGCCCTGAAGGAAGCTCTCAAGGGTGACAACACCGAGGACATCAAGGCCAAGACCGAGGCCCTCAAGCAGGCCAGCTACAAGATTGCCGAGGAGCTTTACAAGGCTCAGGCTGCAGCGGGGCAGGCAGGTGCAGGGGCTCAGGCCGGGGCTGCGGGATCTGCTGGCGGCAGCGCGGGCGGCACCGGGTCTTCTTCCTCTGCGTCGGGCTTTGACAAGGGCTCGGCGGATGACGTTGAGTACGAGGTTCACGACGACCAGAAGTAAGTGATGGTGTAAAGGATTTCCCCGCCGGATACGGCCGCTCCAGCTGGCTGTGCCCTGCGGGGAACTTGTATATTAAGGAATGATTGGAAATGGCTGACAAGCGTGACTATTATGAAGTCCTTGGTTTGGACAAGGGCGCGGATAAAGAGGCTATAAAAAAGGCGTATAGGAAGCTCGCCATAAAGTACCACCCTGATCGTAATCCCGGCAATAAAGAAGCTGAGGAAAAGTTCAAGGAGGCTACTGAGGCCTATGAGGTTTTGAGCGACGACCAGAAAAGGCCGATTTATGACCAGTATGGCTTTGCCGGCTTGGAGGGCATGGGCGGTGGTGGCCAAGGCTACAGCCATGCCTTCCACGATTTCCAAGATATATTTGGTTCTGGGGCTTTCGGGGATATTTTTGAGAATCTGTTCGGGGGTGGTGGTTTCGGCGGCTTCGGCTCGTCGCGCTCCCGCAACAACAACGACGGCCAGAGCTTGCGCTATGACCTGGAGCTTGACTTCAGGGACGCTGTTTTTGGTACGAAGAAGGATATTCGTTTTTCCCATAGGGTTGCGTGTTCCCACTGCAAGGGGTCTGGTGGGGAGCCTGGCTCTAGTTCCAAGACTTGTTCAACTTGTGGTGGCGTAGGACAGGTCAGGCGGAGTTCTGGATTCTTTCAGGTGCAGCAGACTTGTCCGACTTGTGGTGGAAAGGGGACTGTCATAGATAAACCCTGTAAATTCTGTCGGGGCAGTGGAACGGAAGAGAAGGATTCCATTGTGACAATCACAATTCCTCCGGGAATCGATGACGGCAAGAGGATTACCATACCCAAGCAGGGGGATGCGGGAACAAATGGCGGCAGGCCCGGAGACTTGATAATCGTTGTCCATGTCCGTTCTGACCGCTGCTTTGAGAGGGATGGAAGTGACCTTTACTGTGCGGTTCCGATAAGCCTTTCGCAGGCTGTTCTTGGTGCGGATGTCAATGTCCCTACTCTGGATAACCGTCGCATAACGCTGAAAATTCCATCTGGGACATCTCATGGCAAGATGCTCCGCATAAAGAGCGAGGGAGTTCCGATTTCTAATACAGGTCGTAAAGGTGATCTTTATGTCAAAGTGATGGTACAGTTCCCTGGTCATATCAATTCCGAGCAGCGTAGGCTCATGGAGGAGTATGCCAGGATTGAGGGGGCGACAAATAGCCCTAACTTGATTGAGCTGTCCAGCTTAGGACGTTGAGCCCTTGACTGTAATCCTTCTTTTGTGCTATATTCTCTGACGTATGGCTGACAGTGTTGTTGCTCATGCTCCAGCGAAGATAAACGTTGGTCTGAGTGTCTTTCCAAGAAGGGCTGACGGCTACCATGATATAGAGGGAATATTTACAACTGTTTCCCTCCATGATTCGCTTTCCCTTGGCTTTTTTGACGGGGAGGGTGAGTGCTTGGTTGACTGTCCTTCCATGGAATTACCAAAGGAAAATACATTCACTGCTGCATACAAAGCTTTCTGCGTGCTGACCGGAATAAAATCCAGCGTCCGCGTGACTGTGGACAAAAGAATTCCTTCTGGCGGTGGATTGGGGGGCGGATCCAGTGATGCTGCATCTTTTATTCAATCCGTTGACAGGCTGTTCAACACGCGGCTGTTGCCTTCGCAACTGTATGCCCTTGCTCTTTCTGTAGGGAGCGATGTGCCTTTTTTTATGCATGCGCTTCTGGAGGCTGGAGAGGGAAAACCCTATGCCGCTTATGTGTCAGGCAGGGGGGAGCTGGTTGAGAGGCTTCCTGCCAGGGGGGATTTTGAAGTCAGCCTTGCTTTGCCGGGAATTCAGGTTTCTACTAGGGAAGCATATTGTTGGCTTGATGAAGCTGCTGACCGTGGGGAGCTTGGGCATAATTCCTTTTCTGGCAGGGATGCATGGAAGGCCGAGTGGGAGAAGGATATACGTGAATGGAGCTTTGTCAATGATTTCACGGTTCCTGTCGCCAGGAGGCATGGGAAGATAAGCCGGGTCATCGATGAGATGAAGGAATCCGGGGCGGCCTTTGCCGATATGTCAGGCTCAGGCTCAACGGTGTTCGGTGTTTTCGCCTGTTAGATATTTTTTTGGGACGTCGTCAAGTGGTAAGACAACGGCTTTTGGTGCCGTCATTCCGCAGGTTCGAATCCTGCCGTCCCAGCTTTTAAAAACCTGTAGAGGGAAATTTAAGGAGTTTTTATACTTATGGAACAATTTGTAATCAACGCTAAAATCCGCAAGGAGACGGGAAAGAAGGCTGCCAAGGCTCTTCGTGCGACAGGCCGTCTTCCTGCTGTTGCCTACAACGAGAAGGGCGAGTCAACCATGCTCGACATTGATGCTTCCGAGTTCTCCAAGGCATGGCGTTCCATCACCAAGACGACGCTCATTAAGCTTGTTATCGAGGGGCAGGAGCATCAGGCATATATTCAGGATACGGAGTACGATATCATAACTGACAAGAACCTTCATGCTGACTTCCATATCGTAAGCGGCCAGAAGCCTATAGTTGCCCGTCTTAAGATTCATTATACTGGTACTCCCGCAGGCGTTCTCAAGGGCGGATTCCTTGTCAAGCACGTTCCCGATGTCAAGATCAAGGCACTGCCTGCTGACATGCCTCAGTCCATAGTCGCTGACATCTCCAAGGTTGAGATTGGACAGAAGTATACAATAAAGGATCTTGGTTTGAGCGATAAGCTGACCATTCTCTCCAACCCGAATGACCTTGTTGTGACGATTGCACCGCCACGCAAGTAGCTCGTCGTCCTAGGGCGCAGCTTTTGATGCCGGCACTGCGCCGGCTTTTTTTATGCATCCTGATTTTATCGCTTCTTTTGATTCCCGTGTTGCCAAGGCGCTTGTCTCCTGTGGTGTGGATACAGCCTCTTCTCCTCTGATTGCTGTCGCTGTAAGCGGGGGCTGTGATTCTATTTGCCTGCTGACATCATTGTCCCGTCTCCTTGTCCCTGGGCGTTTGATTGCTGTGACTGTCAATCATAATATCCGGGAGGAATCTGAGAGCGCGGGGGATGCGGATTTTGTTGAGTCATATTGTGCTTCTATAGGCATTCCATGCGTCCGCTATGACATTCCCAGGGGGCAGATAGTCGATACTGCCAGTCAGGAGGGCTTAAGCCTTGAGGAGTCTGCAAGAAATGCCCGCTATGCCTGTTTTGAGCGATTGGTCAAAGACGAAGGCGTTGATTTTGTTGCCCTGGCTCACAACAGGAATGACCAGCTTGAGACCATTTTTATGCGTTTTTTGTCAGGAGGGGATGTGGAGTCCCTTTCTGGAATACGTGAGAGGCGGGGGCATTACATAAGGCCCCTGTTGTCCATAAGCAGGCCTGAGATAGAGCGTTATCTGGAAGTGCAGGGAATATCCCACAGGACTGACAGCAGCAATGCTGATAACAGTTTTTTCCGTAACAGGGTAAGAAACATCTTGCTTCCATGTCTCGACGAGCACTTTACAGGCTGGGATACGGCTCTTCTTTCGATGTCAGAGAAGATGAGGGATGACGGGGAGTTCTTTGGGCGGGAGCTGGAGGCAGCCAGGCATAGATGCTCATTTTGTAAGGATAATGCAGCTGTAACTATGGACATACCCAGTTTTCAAATGGAATGTAGGGCCGTCCGAATCCGACTTCTTTTTGCTGCGGTGGAATCACTTGATCATGTTGACGGAAAAAGCTCTCCTGGCCGTATTCCGTATTCATTCTTGTCACGCATTGCTGACAGGACTGGGATTGATATTTCTGATTCGTTGAGGGACTCGTGCCGGGGGATAGTTTTTTTACGGCAGAAAGACATTCTGTGCATAAAATGGGAGGATGCTACGGCCTGCGAGAAAGGCTTTTGCGTGTTTGTCAGTGAAGATGGCCATTATGATGTGGGCGGGCTTTCTGTTTTTGTAACTAGTTCTCCCTCTTTGACATCCGGTATTGCCCTTGTTGCAGGGACGGACAGGCTTGTTGTGCCTTGCTTGCGCTTTCCTTTCTTGATACGCAGCCGGGAGCCGGGGGACAGGCTGTTGGCCGGAGATGGAGTTATGCGTTCTGTCGCCTCAATCATGGACGGATGGAAGTGCGCGGATAAAAAGGATGCCATCCCTCTTTTGCAGCGTTTGGATAAGCCGGAACAGGATATTGTTGCCATTTGGGGCAGTCCTTTTGCTTTTAAGAATTGGGTGGTAAAATATTAAAAAGTATTGTATAATAGTGCTTGTAAATTTGTTAATTAGAATGTAGAGGCAGTTTCAAAAGTCTAGGCAGCGTGTTGATTGCAATATAGCGCTGCAAGCAACACAATTTCCGTGGACTCTTTGAAACTGAACGAAATTCTGTGAACATTCTGTAAGGATACTTGTATGAGGATGAGAGTCTTTGCCCTTTGTTTTTGTTTTGTAGCTGCCATTTCGCCCCTGCTAGCCAAGGAAGGATCTGGAAATTCCTCCGCAGTTTCCCTTGCCAACAGGCGGACGGCACTGCGCTGCCTGGAGGCCGCCAGCAACTATGCCTCCCAGTCGGCATGGAGCGCGGCTTCTTCCCAGGCACAGATGGGCTTGAGCTATGATGATAGCGTCTCGGACCTCTGGTACATCTATGCCGTGTCTGTCCAAAAGTCCGGTGGCAGCAAGGCCCAGGTCCTGCCATTGGTGGAGAAGGCTCTGGCGGTAAGCAACTGGGTCAACTATAACAGGGACAACTCCCGTATCCTTTATGCTGACCTCCTTTCTGACACAGGGCGGAGCTCTGAGGTTTTCTCCGTGCTGGACTCCAATCCCCCGGTATTCTCATCGTCCGCCGAGTACATCAGGGCAAAGGCCTATTACCGCATGGGAACCCCGGAGTCATACGCTGCCGCCCGAAACAAAATCTCCAATGCAAGGAGAATTTTCCCCGATGACACACGCTTTCCTCAGCTCTTCTTCAGCTATGAGGATCCTTCCAGCGAGGATGCCACTGTAAATCGTTTGGCAGCGTCATTCGTAAGCCAGATAAAGCTATACGATGAGGGCACCAAGGAAGAGGATGCGGAGCTTGAGATAATGGCGGCTGCCTTCACTAAGGGGGATGAGCGCAAGAAGCTCTTGCAGTCCTTCAATGCCCGTGGGTTGGTTCATCCTTTATATGCTGGAATCGCCCTTGAGGAGGGGCTTATTGGTCAGAAGGAAGCATTTGAGTATATTGCGTCCTTTGCCGATGACAGCCTTAACGTGGACTATATGCGTGCCTTTGTCATGATGCTGGATGACGAAGCTGTGAAAGCCGAGGCCAAGGAATATTTCACGGCCTTTTGCGGTGAGCTTACTTGTGATACGAGTGGAGATGGCATAGATGATTTGACTGTCTCCTACTATAGGGGGAGGCCTCAGCACATAGCTTTGGATTTCAACCAGGATGGAAATCTTGAGTGGGAGGTCTTCTGTGATTTTGGTGTTCCCGTCTCAGGAATTCTCTAT
>JAFTEK010000255.1 GCA_017453705.1 Treponema sp. | reverse complement strand
TGTCTATCGCGCTGATGTCACCGCCTGATTGGGCCTGGCCGGAACTGCCGCTTCCCCCGCCCCCGCCCAGGCTGTATAGCTCGCCGTAGGAATCGGAGCCGCCCCCGTTCCCGTTGCAGGAAGAGAGCGATATGGGCAATACAATAGAAGAGAACAGTGCGAAAACGAAGGCCTCATGAGCCCGGAAACGTGTTTTTCCCATCTTGCTACCTGTTGTTACCCCCTCCTAACTATACGCACAATTTTCCCTGCCTGTCAAGGCGCGGGGAAGGGGGCGTTGTCACGCGGATTCAACTACAGGAGCAAGCCGCCTCCTGCCGGGGGCGAGGGTGGGGGCATCTCACGGGCGAGTTCCTCCACCTTCTCCAGCGGAAGCCCCACCGCCTGGGCGATCTGCACTTGCCGGCCACTCCAAGGGCAAGAAAATTCCTCGCTAGTCCCGCACTGCCTTCCACTCCGTGATGTTCTTCTCTGCACTGGAGAATACCGCGCCTACCTTTATGAGTGTCCGTTTGTCTGCTTGATATGGGGCGGCATACTTGGAGCTTTCTATCTGGTCAAGTGCGTTATCTGCAGAGCCGTCACGCTTGAACTCAAAGATATAGACATAGCGGTCTGTCTCAACGGTGCAGTCTGCCCTGCCCTGCGCTGTATGCTGCTCCACGTGTACGAACTGACCCAGCAGAAGGAATGTCAGGTAAATCACATTCTGGAAGTCACGCTCCAGCATCGCATCGTCCGTCTTGCCCGCCACATAGGGCAGCCGGGCGAACAGGGCAGTGAGCTGATTTTTCAGTTTCTCGGTGTCTCCTTCCTCAATAGCATCGTCTATGGCAAAGATATCTATCCCGGGTTTTCCATTTGAAGCAGGCAGATATACGGTAGAAAGGCTTTCCGTAAAGCCGTATTTCACCTCGTCGTTGGGATAGCCCAGTGTGAGCCGCTGTCGCCGCCTGTCATAGTCCTTTATGGTCAGGTAGCCCGACTGGTACAGGAGGGGCAGCACATCCGGGTTGTCGGGGCGGTAGTCCGTTATCTCGCTTTCTGAGCTGTAAAGGCTTCCGTCACTGAACGTGCGGGGGTTGAAGTTTATCTCCTTGAGCTTCTGAACAAGGAATGTCGGTGTTCCTGTACCGAACCAGTATCTGCCGAACTCCCTGTTGCTGAATGCATTCATAAGGCTGAATGGGTTGTATATGCCCGGTGAATTCTTCGTAAAGTGGTAGCCGTCGTAGAATTCCTTGAGCCTGGCAAGGCACTCTTCCCTCGTCATATCGTTGTTTTGAGTCATAGCATCTATCTCTGGCAAGAAATCCTTTTCCAGCTCTTCCTGCGTTATGCCGCAGATGGCCGCATATTCCCGGTGCATCGAGATGTCCTGCAATTGGTTCAGGTCGCTGAATATGCTTACCTTGGAGAACTTTGTCACGCCTGTGAACAGGACGAATTTTGTGTATGCGTCACAGTCCTTGAGCACGGCAAAGAAGCCCTTGTACAGGGCGCGATTGGCCTTCTCCTGCTCAGGATTATCGCCAAGGTTTTTTAGCAGGGGGGTGTCGTACTCATCCACCAGCACGGCTACCCTGCGGCCGGTTTTTTCGCAGGCGTTATGGAGCGCGTCGGCGAACCTTTCGGGGAGGTCTCCGTCATCGGAGCGTGGCAGGCCGTACTTCTCCTCGAAATTCCCCAGCGACTTGCGCAGTGCATTTCTCAGTCCCTCCTGTTGCGTGAACTCACCGCCCGCAAGGCTGAACTTGAGCACCGGGTATTCCGCCCATTCGGTCTCCAGCTGCTCCAAGGCAAGCCCGGTGAAAAGCTCCTTTTTGCCCCTGAAATATGCCTCCAGCGTCGTCACAAGAAGGCTCTTTCCAAAGCGCCTGGGGCGGGAGAGAAAGTAGGGCTTTCCGTTCTGTACAAGTTCGTAAATGAGGGCTGTCTTGTCTACGTATACATAGCCTTCTTCTCGAAGTGTCTCGAAGTCCTGTATGCCTATGGGCATCTTTCGTCTGCTTGCCATGAGCCAAGTCTAGCACAGGGTGGGCGGAATTTCAAGGAAACGTCCGCAACTGCCGCAGCCCCTTTTCCGCCGGGATGTGCAGGGGTGCGAGGCGGGTTTCCGCGTGGTGCGCTCCAGTTCTGCAAGATAAGCACGGCAGCTTAGGCTGACGTGCTTTCGGGGGCTTGCCGTCACTGTGCCCCTACTCCGGAACCCGCAGTTTTGCCACATCCACCATCTCCAAGGGGTAGCTCTCTTTCTTTTTGCGCATGAATCCAAGAGCATAGAGGGGATTCGTGTCAAATCCATCTCCTCCGCCTACGTTCGCGTCCGCGAATTTCACGGCAGGATGCCTCCCATAACGCTGAGGGGTGGCAAGCACAAATTTCATGCTGGTCGCCCTGTTGTTGGTGGACTTACATTCCACAATGACCGCCTCTCCGTCCCGCTCAAAGATAAAGTCCAGCTCCGGTGAACCGCTGGGCGCATGGAAGTAATAGAGGCTCCTGCCTTCATTGGCAAAGGCGGAGGCGACCATGTTCTCCGCAATGGCTCCCTTGTACGCGCCAAGGTCTCCCATAAGGACTTTCATGGCAACATCATTCCCCATTTGTGAGACAAGAAGTCCTGTGTCGGCGAAGAATACCTTGAACTCCGTGGGTATCTTCACGCCCTCAAGGGGGCTTGCAATCTCCCGCGTGTTGTAGGAGCGGACGACAAGCCCCACGTCCTCCAGGTACTGCAGGCCGTCCGCCTTCTCCGGCGAATGTCCTTTGACATCAACAAGGCTGTACTGGAACTTCTTGTATTCCTTGGAAAGCTGGGCGGGCAGGGATGCAAGGCAGGCCTCCGCGCGGAGCTTGAGGACATCGTTTATCCTGTCATTGCCGTCTTTGTCCTTGTAGCGGCCAAAGTCATCCTTTATGGACTGGAGTATGCCCCTCTGGATTTCCCTGACGGCATTAAGGTCGTGCGTCTCAAAGAATCTGACCACCGCTTCGGGCATTCCGCCCACAACAAGATACTGGAGGTAGAGCGTGCGCATGCTCTCGTGGACGGTCTTTTCCACCATAGTCCTCTCTTTAAGGCAGCGGGCAACATAATCCAGAACGCCCCCGTCCATCCCGGTGTTCACAAGAAATTCACTGAATGTCAGGGGGTGCATGGTCAGCTGCTCCTCATAGCCCACAGGAACGCCACGCTCATAAGGTGCCCTGAACCCCTTCACACCAAGGAAGCTGCCGGTGCATATCACGTCAAAGCTGCCGTCCAGATCCCAGTACTTGAGCGAGCTGAGAGCGTTGGGGCAGTCCTGGATTTCGTCCAGTATGAGCAGGGTTTTTCCGGGCACAAAGCGGGCGGACACATCGACGGACGTGATGGCAAGAACCATCTGCTTGATGTCAAATGAGCCTTCAAACGCCGCATGAACGGAATTGTTAGCCCTCAGGTCAAGGTAGACCACGTTGTCATAGAATGTCCTGCCGAATTCCTTCACTATGAACGTCTTGCCTATCTGCCTCAACCCCCGCAGCACAAGGGGATGGTGGTGACGGTTTTTCCAAGCGACAAGCTCTTCCCATATATCTCTTTGCAGCATAGCTTATTATACAATGCTTTTGTCAGAATTCAAAGGATTTTGCATGTGTTCTTTTGTCATTTTTCAAAGGTTTCTGTGTATAATTTTTGTCATTTTTCAAATGATTTACAAGGGTGTTTTTGTCAGAATTCAAAGGAAACCTATGGGAGATAACAGGGGCTATTGCGGCGGGGGTCTGGACAAACAAATCGTTATATTTTAACATCACCTGTATGAAAAACGATTTTTTCGCTGGCAATGCCCAGTCTGAATTTGAGGCACAGCTAGATGAGCGCATTAGCGCTATGGAGAATGGCGACTACAAGTTTCCGCCAAGAATGGGAAGGCGTGACTATATCTTTGCCGCCATCGTGGGGGCTGTCTGCCTGATTCTTGTTATTGCAGGAGGCTGGCTGTGAGCGGCAACAAGAACAACGCGGCCAATGGCAATGCCGCTATAGAAAAAGAGGCGATGTTTGGTGTCCTGCCTGTGATGGGCAAGGAAAAGCTCTACGGCTTTTTGGATGCCTTCCTTGTTTTGTCAGGCTACTGTATTGCGACATGGAGCTACACGCAAGGCTCGTATCTGGCAACCCTCGTCGGATTCAAGCAGCTGCTCATCGGGGCTTTCCTTGGGGCAATCCTGATGCTTGTCATCTATCAGCTGCCTGTAATACTTTCCGTGCGGTTTGGCATAGACATATGGGTTTGGCTCAGGGCTGCGTTCGGGCCTGTGGGCATTCTGATAATGACTGTCACGATAATCATCATAAACTATCCCTGGTATGCGGTGTGCGGAGACCTGTTCGCCTCGTCCATGATGAACCTTATGGGCTTTGCGGGGCTTGACTTACCCTCTCCCTTCCATACGATACTGGCTGTCCTCTGCGTTGCATCAGGAACTTTCATAGCCTATCGCGGGCTTTCGGCGATTACATGGACTACGCGCATCCTTGTGCCGTTGCTTTTTGTGGTTGGGGCGGTCGTAATCATTGTGGGTTTCTCGTCCGTTCCTTTTGACTACATAATGAACTTTAGGCCGGAGCGTCCTGAAGGCGAGGTGAGCATTATCCCCTACATAATGTCCGTGGAAGCAAACTTTGCCTTTGTCATAACGCTTGTTGGCGGCATGGCGGAAATTCCCCGTGTTGCCAAGACCGAAAGGGGCGGATACTGGGCAGGAGTGCTGGGACAGGGGCTGGCTGGTTCCTTCTTTGTCGTGGTCGGTGCTGTCATGGCGATAGCGATGCAGTATGTGTGCGGCAAGATGATAGACGACCCCACGACCATGCTCGCCACCCTTGCCACACCCGCGCTCGCCCTCTGCTCCCTGCTGCTCGTCGCCTTTGCCAACATAGGCACCCAGGCTGTCGGTGCATACATATACGGCGTTATGCTCCGCAGCGCATTCCGCAAGGTCAGCTACAATGTCCACATCACGATTCTAGCCCTTTACGGCATCCTCTTCTGTCTCTGGGGTAAGATTATCGAATTCTTTGGCAGCTTCCTGACGATAAGCGCGTGCATATACGCGCCCCTTGCGGCAATCCTGTTTGCCGACTTCTTCTTTGTACGCAAGCAGCATATAGACCTGAGGGCGGCTTATGGGATGAAAGGCCACGAGGATGTTTACAGCTTTACGCATGGGGTGAACCTTGTGGGCATTGCGTCAGTTGTGCTTGGTGTGGCGGTCTCGCTCGCCATATTCAACCCGGTCACGGCTCAAGTCCACATTCCCGCTTTGTTCCGGCTCACGCCGACAGGAGCTTCGTTCATTGCGACGTTGGTTTTCTACACAGGAATGTCCTTTATTCCTTCTGTCCGCTCATACATGATGGGGCACAATCCGCAAGTTACCATCTGACAAACTGGCCTCCGCCCTGTATTGGCGGGGGCTACACTTTTTCGGGGCTGAATATGCTCTGAGAATACATTTTTTCGGGGCTGAAAAGGTTCCTGGAAAAACCGCTTCTTGCGGACAGGGGCGGGCGATGCCGCGTGTTATGCTGTACAAATAACACACGCAATGATAAAATGGTATGAGGAGATGGTTATGCAAGCTGTATATGGATATTATG
>JAFTEK010000254.1 GCA_017453705.1 Treponema sp. | reverse complement strand
GGTGGCAACAAAGTCCGCCATGTCAAAGTCAACGCCTATAAAGCCGACTGTCTTGCCGGAGGAAGTCATTATGGGCCTGTAGCTGCTGACTATCCAGCCCCAGTCCTCCTGCTTTTCCAGACCGGAGCAGGTCATATTGCCAGTGGACATGGCGGTCCAAGGTGCATCCCCGTAACTGGTTATATCCTCATCCGTACCCAGGGGAGAGAAGTTCTCCGTATCGCTGGGGTCGCAGCTTCCGTCTATGATATAGCGGGCGGACTGGCCGTCCACCAGCGGAATCATCGTATACAGGTAGGTGCAGCCAACCGACTGGGCGACTTCGAGAAGGGCCAGCCTTGTCTTTTCGTAATAGGGGTCATCCTCACTGGGATTTTTGCAGAAAGCTTCGAACTCGTCACCGTTCACTATTGTAGCCGCTTTCTCCAGAATGGGGTAGCCCTGTCTGCTGGCCAAGTCAGAACCTGTCTTTACAATTGCAAAGCATGAAAAAACTGATATTATCGTGCAGGAAAGCAACACGAACAGACCAAAAACTGCGATGAACCGAGCTTTTAATGAAGTCATTCTAAAGGCTCCTATTTATAGAACTTAGTCGTGATTAATCTATTATAACATAAGCGTGTTTTTTTTCTAGTGGAAAACACAAAATTATGCAGCCCGGGGGCTTGGGGGAAAGGAACCTACGCCTCTACGCGAACTTGCCGAGCTTGGGCTACGCACACGCTCGCAAACAGTCTGCACTCGTAAGTTTCCGCCAGGCGGAAACTCATATTCCACCGCCCCAAAGACAGCAGGGAGTACAGGGGAACTCCCCATAAAAACTGATTTCCGCGGTGCCTTTCCGCGGTGCCTTTCCTAGGTGCCTTTCCGTAGTACCTTTCCGCGGTGCCTCAAAATGCCCCATTGTCCCAAAAAAGCCCCCTTGTATGGTGTTTATTTTTTCTTTATACTGTGGCTTTAGTATGGAAGATTCCGCTGCTAAAGCATGCCTGCTTCTTGCGAACGGGCTGGTTTTTGAAGGAAAGGCTCTCGGAGCCTCCGGGGTCGTGATTGGGGAAACCGTTTTCACGACCGGAATGAACGGTTATATAGAAACCCTGACAGACCCAAGCTATTACGGACAGATTGTCACCCAGACCTTCCCCCTCATAGGCAACTACGGCATAATCCCCAAGGACTTTGAGAGCGGGGCAGCCCATGTCTCCGGCTACATCGTCCGCGCCCCCTGTGATGACCCGTCCAACTTCCGCTCAGCTGGCGACCTGGACTCATTCCTAAAGGAGCAGAATGTCATAGGCCTCTGCGACATAGACACAAGGGAGCTGACCAAACTGCTGCGCGAAGCCGGTGTTATGAACGGCATGATTATCAGCGGGGACGGCGATGAGGCGGCCAGATGCCGCGCGATGCTCTCCGATGCGAAGGGCAGGGCAGCCCTCCTTGAACAGATAAAGGCATACCGGATTACAAACGCAGTCGAGAGCGTCACCGGCTCGGCGAAGGCCGTCGAGGAGGACGCAAAGACAGTGTTCACCGAGAGCGCGGCATACCGCTTTGTTCCGGTCAGGGCGGACGGCACGAAAGTGAACGACATGGACGCGGCGATGAAGGGCGGCCGGGGCAAGAAGGTCGTACTCTGGGACTTCGGGGCCAAGGCGAACATCCGCCGGGAGCTGCTCAAGCGTGGGCTTTCCGTGACCGTGATGGACTCTTCCGCCAGTGCCGATGACATACTGGCACAAAAGCCCGACGGCCTCATGCTTTCCAACGGCCCGGGCGATCCCGGCGACAATGTGCGTATAATCGCCGAGCTAAAGAAAATACTGGCCACCGGGCTGCCCGTTTTTGGCATCTGCCTTGGCCACCAGATTCTCGCCCTTGCCAAAGGAGCAAGGACAAGCAAGCTCAAATACGGTCATCGCGGTGCCAACCAGCCGGTCAAGCAGCTTTCCACAGGACGCGTCTACATAAGCAGCCAGAACCACGGCTATGCGGTGGAAACAGACAGCCTGCCCGACGGGGCGGCCTTAAGCTTTGTCAACACAAACGACGGAACCTGTGAGGGAATCGTATATACGGACATACCTGCGTTCAGCGTCCAGTTCCACCCGGAGGCCTGCTCCGGCCCGCTGGACACCAGCTTTCTCTTTGATGAGTTCGTGAGCCTTATAAATGACCACGGATTCTTCCGCCACTACAAGGCAGAGCATGGGCGAATAGACTCCATCAGCTTCTTTGCCGGTACAATCAAAGAAACCAAGTCCCGCTGGGCAGCATCAGGGGGAGCCTAAGAGCCTGTGGAAAAGCCATTCTTCCATGCAAGGATTCCCGCGCAGCTGGCCATAGGGGCGGTATGCGGGGCACTGAACATACTGGTCAACCAGGCGGTGAACGCCCTGCACATCCCCTTCTTCCTTGATGAGTTCTTTGTGGTGGCGGCGGCCTTCTTTGGCTGGGCAAGCGGACTGACATGCGTGGCAGTGCACAAGGCACTGAGCATTGCCCTGATTGCGCTGACAAGCCCACACACCCTGTCTTTTGTTCCGCTGGACTCCTGCTTTGCCCTCTGCGACATAGCGGCTGTCGCCCTTGTTCGCATAATGTTCGCCAAGGACAGGAGCATACAGGGAATCAAGTTGCTCCTGTGCGGAGTCATGCTGGCGGTTCTCATAAGCATAATAGGCGGAGGGGTGTTCACATTCCTGTTCACGTTCTTTGGCTACGGGGAAATCGCCTCGGTGCGCTACCTGACCATGCTTCTGACCGGCAGCCGGATTCCGCTCGCCATATCGTCCATGCTCAGCCGTATGCCGGTGAACCTCGTGGACAAGCCCCTATGCGTCCTGCTGGGATACGTGATTGCCCTCGCCGTCAGGAGATTGTTCTTTACCCCCCCCCACTTTAAGGGAACTTCAATAAACACCTCGCAGCCCTCGCCCGGTTCCGTCCTTATCCTGAAGTTCCCGCCCAGAACCTCCGCCCGGCTCCGCATCCCCGCAAGCCCGTAATGCCCCTGCCCGTCTGACTGGCGGGAGGGCAAGTCCAGCGGGATGAAGCCCCTGCCGTCGTCGCTGACAATCAGCACAATCGATTTACGCCCGTCCGGGAGGGTTCCGGCGCGGAACATCACGGAGACTTCCTCCGCCCCGGAATGGTGGCTTGCATTGGACACAGCCTCCTGCATTATGCGGAACGAATGCAGCCTCTGCTCCTGCGACAGCCGGCTGAAGTCCACATCATCCCTTATGGAAAGCAGGCAGCAAAATTCCCTGCCATCCGCCC
>JAFTEK010000253.1 GCA_017453705.1 Treponema sp. | reverse complement strand
TGACCTTTTGTCCTGACAAGACCCCTCTGTTTTGCCCACCGCCCGTTTCCGTCCATGATGATTCCAACGTGACGGGGGAGGGTGGAGCGGTCCTGGTTTATCGCAGAGCTTTTCACAGCCTGTTATTCCATAATCTCTTTTTCTTTGTCGGCGTACACCTTGTTTATCTCTTCTATATATTTGTCAGTCAGTTTCTGGAGCTTGTCAGTCTCCTGCTTGAGCTGATCCTCGGTGATTTCACCTGCTTTCTGCTGTTTCTTGAGCGCGTCGTTGCCGTCGCGCCTGATGTTCCTGATTGTCGTCCTGTAGTTCTCGGCGGTGGCCTTGGCCTGTTTGACCAAATCCTTGCGCCTCTCCTGGGTCAGCGGCGGAATTGATATGCGGATGACCTTGCCGTCGTTGGACGGATTAAGCCCAAGCTCCGCTTTCTGGATTGCTTTTTCTATGTCCCCGATTATTGCCTTGTCAAAGGGGGAGACCACTATAGTCCTGGCCTCGGGTATTGAAATCTGCCCGACCTGGTTGAGCGGAGTAGGGGTTCCGTAGTAGTCTACGCGAACCTTGTCAAAAATTGACGCACTTGCCCTTCCTGTGCGGATTGAGTTGTACTCATCCTTGAGGCTTGCCACCGTCTTCTCCATCTTGGCTTCGTTGTCTGCCATATCATCCCCCTATATAGATCTGCCGCCGGTGAAAGTGTCCACCGACGGCGTTTATGTTTTTAGAGATTACCGCCTTTACTTTCCGAGCTGGAGCAAGGCGATGTCACCGAACTCAAGCTTGGCTCCGACAGCGTTTCCTACTTCGGCAAGCTTTGCCTCGACGGTCTTCTTGTCGTCCTTCACGAACATCTGGTCAACAAAGCAGACTTCTGACAGGTGCTTCTTAATCTTGCCCTCAAGGATTTTCTCCTTTGCGGCATCCGGCTTTCCGGCCATCTTCTCATCGTTGGCCATCTGGACCTTGAAGATTTCCTTCTGCTCATCGATGTATGATGCCGGAACGTCACTCTGCTTGATATAGGCAGGAGTAAACGCAACCAGGTGCATACAGCAGTCCCTCGCGAACTTCTTAACCTTGTCATCGCAAGAGCCCTTCACGATGGTGACGGCTGCCTGCTTGAAGTTGGAGTGCACGTAGATTCCAGCGGCGGCGCCATCGGGAACGTCAATGACCTGAACCTTGCTGACAGACATATTCTCGCGGGTCTTGGTCGCGAAGTCGGTAAGGATGTCCTTGAGGTCGTCCTCAACCTGGGTATATCCCTTGGCGAACACCTCGTCCAGAATCTTCTCACCGGACTTGATGAATTCCTCGTTGTTGGCAACGAAGTCAGTCTCGCATACAAGCTCCACGATGGCAATCTTGCTTCCGTTCTGCCTGATGAATATGCGTCCTTCGCTGGTGACACGCTCCGCTCTCTTGGCGACGGCGGCCAGTCCCTTCTCCTTGAGGAGCTTTGTGGCAGCCTCAAAGTCACCGTTTGTCTCGGCGAGGGCTTTCTTGCAGTCCATCATTCCCGCGCCGGTCTGCTCGCGCAGCTCTTTTACCTGTTGTGCTGTGATAGCCATTATATTTCTCCAGATTCCTTACTTATCGTACTTGTCCTCATCGATGAGGCTGTTCTCCTCATCGCGGCGGTCGGCCTCGGCATCCTCTTCCTTGGTCTCGGTGGGGGTGTAGTTGGAATAGTCAACTATCTCCTCGTCCTCGCTCTTGGTCGAAGCGTCAGTTGTAATGTCATCCTCGTCTCCAAGTGACTCGATAATCTTGAGTCCCTGCTCGTTGTCAGCATCGATGACAGCATTTGCGATGACAGATGTAAAGAGGCTGATGGCACGGATTGCATCATCATTTCCAGGAATGGGGTAGTCGATTCCCTCCGGGTTGCAGTTGGTGTCAACTATGGCCACAATCGGGATGCGCATACGGCGGGCCTCGGCGACGGCAATCTGCTCCTTGTGGGTGTCAATGATGAAGATTGCACCCGGCAGCTCCTTCATTTCCTTGATTCCGCCATAGTTCTTGGTCAGCTTCTCCTTCTCCTTGAGAAGGCCGGCGACCTCTTTCTTTGTGAGGTTGTCAAAAGTTCCGTCAACTTCCATCTTCTCAATTTTCTTGAGACGGAGAAGGGACTTCTTGATTGTAGAAAAGTTTGTGAGTGTTCCACCCAGCCAGCGGTTATTGACGTAGAACTGTCCGCAGCGCTCTGCTTCCTTCTGGATGGCCTGCTGTGCCTGCTTCTTGGTGCCTACAAAGAGGATGGACTTGTTTGATGCAGCCACCTTGCGAATTTCCTCATAGCTGTCCTTGATGGCCGCTATGGTCTTCTGCAAGTCGATGATGTGAATTCCGTTGCGCTCTGCGAAGATGTACTTCTTCATGCGCGGATCCCAACGCTTTACCTGATGTCCGAAATGAACGCCGGACTCAAGCAGACTCTTCATGGTAACTACTGCCATGATTAACTCCTTCACCGGAAGAATGTTAAGGGAACATCCTTCCACCTAGCCTTTTTTCTCGTGACTGCTATTTGCACATTGGCAAAAGCCAGCCCGGAAGATTCCCCGCCAAAGCATGGCTGACCGCCGCCGTGACGTAGGGCAGGGCACGTTTATTTTTCAATGAACGTATAGCCCTGCTCCTTGAGCATATCATAAAGCTCGAATAGAGGCAAGCCCATTATGCCGCTTTCCGAGCCTTCTATCTTTTTTATAAAGCACGAGGCCATGCCCTGGATACGGTATCCGCCCGCGACCCCATGCCATTCCCCTGTGTTCACATACCATTCTATCTCGTCCTCGCTCATAGGGGCAAAGCTCAGGCGGCTGACACTCATCCTGGTCGTGATGTCGTGCATGTTGTCATTGTAAAGGGCAACGCCTGTTATGACTTCCTGCTCGTGCCCCTGGAAGGCCCGCATCATATCGGCGGCCTCAGTTTTGCTTGAAGGTTTTCCGTATAGTTTCCCGTCAAAAAGAATGGAAGTGTCCGCCCCCAGAATCCAGCCTATGTCTTCCTGGACTGTCGAAATACGACGGGCTATTGCCTCGACTTTTTTGCATGCCAGGTATTCTGGTGCGTCTTTCATCTCCAAATCCCCCGGAACCTTTTCGTCTATGTCCGCAGGGTTCACCACAAAGGGGATCCCCATCATTTTAAGGATTTCCTGCCGTCTGGGTGATGAGGATGCCAAAATCAATGCTTCCATTGTTGTTCCACCGTTTTTTCAATAGGGAACCTCTAAAAATTGCGCTTTGCGCGTTTTTTGAGATGCCCAATAAGTCGGGGCAAAAGCTGCAGAGTATCTCCAAAAACGAGTTTTTTCCAAAAACTCGTTTTTGGAGAGCACTGTCTCCCGTTGACAATTTCTAAACAAAGCTATAATCTTTGTGCATAAGTCTGGGAGATTAGCTCAATTGGATAGAGCGTCGGCCTCCGGAGCCGAAGGTTGTGGGTTCGAACCTCATATCTCCCATTGTTCATGGCAATGCAAAATAAAAGGGCAAGGACAGCTGGCTGTCTATGCCCTTTTTTTGTTCCTAGCTTCCCGGCTTATTTCTTGCTGGACTGCAGCTCACGAAGCAGGTTGTATGCCTTGAGGCGAACAGGAGTCGCAAACTTGTAGTTTGCGGCTATCTCAGTGATGGACTGCATCAGGGCGCTCTTGTCCACAGCCTTGGGAGCCAGCTTCTCGTAAGCGGAAAGAATATCGTAAGCGAGTGAGCTGGTTGGGTTCAAGGCAGCATACTTGTGCTGGATGAACTCGATGGCGGCAAGAACCTCGTCGTTGTCGTTCATGCCAATATCACCAAGGGCACGGACGGCCGCGCTAACAACCATCGGCTCTGCATCCTCCGTGGTAATCGTAAGGAGGGTGTCCTTTGACTCCTTTGAAGGAACCTTTCCCAGAAGGTCACATGCCTTGGCACGGATGTCCGGGAAATTGTTCATAAGGCGGCCGTTGGTGCGAACCCTGGTTGTGATTCCCTCTCCAGCGAGGCTCTGCAAGGCAACGCGCTGCTCCTCGGTTACAGTTCCGTCCTTCACGGATTCTTCGAGATACTGCAGGGCGACGAGCTTGTTGTCATAGTCCTGGGAGTTTGCAAGCTCCGTGATGATTACATCCTGCACATTGCTCAGGTAAAGCTCTTCAACAGAGGTCTCTGAACCACGGTTCTGTGCAAAAACAGCTCCGGCAAGCAAGATCAAGCTGACACCGCAAGCGATAGACTTCACTAATTTCATTTGAATCCTCCTGGATTTATTACAGAACTGATTTTATACCATTCTTAATAAAAAATCAATTCTTTTTTTGTTTTTGAGGCAGTTTCAAAAAGCCCTGCCGGGCTTTCGGAACTGGACAAAATTCGTTTGTTAAAAGCCCGGCCGTTAAAGCTGGCTTTAAACCGGCATATACGGAAGACGCCCTAAGCTCGTATCCCGCTGGGATTTACAGGTCTTAGGCCCCTTCCTCCCAGGTCTCTGCCTAGATAACAATGCTGGCATTTCTTTGTTACATCTGGGGCAGGTGAAGCTTCCAGCCCCCGTTCACCTTGCGCAGGTAGTAATAAACCGTGTCCCCCGCGTATTTGCCCTTTTCGTCCGTGCGAATTTGTACGGCCTTGACGCTGCTCTCGGTCTCGTAGCGGATCTCATCCATCTGGTTGCCCTGGCGTGAGGGGATGAATATGTACTTGAAATAGTCCTCAAGGGTGGAGAGGGTCAGCCCCTTGACAGGCAGCCTCTTCTGGGCCTTTTTGAGGTTGGACTTGTTGGACCAGTAGGTCTTGCTCTCCTCGTCCAGATAGTTCAGCCAGTCCTTGTAGTTCTGCTCTTTCATCACGGCGTTTAGCTCGTTTATGATCGCAAGGACGGCTTCCTTGTCCTTGTTGAAGGTGGCGACATCGACGGTCTGTCCGGCTGCCATCTGAGCGACGGAGCGGGTGTACTCCTCATCGGCCACCTCTTCCTTCTTAGGCTCCTCTTTCTTGGGCTCAGGCTTTGGCTCTTCTTTCTTAGGCTCAGGCTTGGGCTCTTCCTTTTTAGGCTTTGGCTCCTCTTTCTTGGGCTCAGCCTTGGCTTCTTCCTTGGGCTTGGGGTCAGGCTTAGGGGTGGTGAATGAGACTTCGGTGGCTTTCGGCTCCTCCTTCTTGGGGGCGGGCTTAGTCTCCTCGGCTTTTTGAACCGGGGCTTCGGCAACGGGTACCTCGGCGACAGGTTCCTTCTCCTTTTCAGGAAGCTCCTGTATCACCGTCTCACTGGTCTCGTTTCCCTTTGTATGCGAGCAGTTGGCCACGCAGCCTGATGCGAGCGTCGCTGCAAATATTATGGAAGAAATTTTTAGAAAGTGGCAAGTCTTCATATCTATATAATAAACAGAATCTTTGATTCCGTCAAGGAATAGAGCTGTTCAAAAACCGACTGGAAGCTTCGCTGCCAGTGCAGTTTCCAGTGAAAACCGGGCCGTCTCCGTCCTTAGAAACATGTTTCGTACATTGGAACATTTTGTAGTTGTTCATTAGAACATTTTGTAGTCGTAGATAGTGTACAATAAAGTTCGCAATTTGGGGTAGAAAAAAGCCATTTAAAATTCCAAAATGTTGGTTACCACACTAACAAAAAAAGGAAAAGACAATGGCCAAGACGAATGATACTACATTTTTTGAAAATAAACTACTGGATTTTGTAACGGCAAAGGATCCTATGCTTGAAATGCTCCAATGGGTAATGGACAAGTTCATGGAAATTGAAGTCGCGCGCAGGACGGGAG
>JAFTEK010000252.1 GCA_017453705.1 Treponema sp. | reverse complement strand
ACTTTACAGCCACGGATTGGGAAGGCTGCAAGGGGATGATGAACAGGGGCGACATCGCTAGCATGGCCCTTGGTTCCTGGGTGTTCACACAGATACAAAAAGCAGGCTCAAATTTTAACGACATAGGCTATATGCCCTTTCCCATGCAGGTGGACGGGGTGCAGATAGCCTCAGCCCTGCCGGACAACAACTTTGGCATAAACGTCAAGTCTTCCGGCAAAAAGAAGCTCGCGTCCATGATATTTGTCAAGTGGATGGTGGAAAAGTCGGGCTTCCAGTACAATGAGGGGGAGATTCCCGTTCTTTTGAGCGAGGAAAGAATCGCTGAGGTCTACGATACTTTCGCCGGAATGGAGATAATGGTTGACTCGCCGCCTTTTGAGGGCGAGGAGGATCTGCTGCTCAGGCTCAACACGGATTCCGGCCTGTATGTGGGTCAGGACGGAACCCGCAAGCTCCGCCAGCTCATAGAACATGCCTCTGCCCATGACATGACGTTTGACCAGCTTATGCAGGTTTGGAATGAACGTTGGGGCTGGGCACAGGAGAACAATTCTGTCGTCCTCGAGTGATTTGTGCAGGTCTATTTGTGGCAGGGAACTAAAGATGAGGGTGGACAAGCAGGTTACGCTGGACATGACGCAGGGGGCTATCGTTCCCTTGATTGTCCGTTTTTCATTGCCCCTTTTGGCAGGGAACATCTTCCAGCAGCTCTATAATGCGGTGGACTGCATAATAGTCGGGAACTATGTCGGCAAGGAAGCTCTCGCCGCCATAGGCTCCACCGGCTTTATCATAAATGCGCTCATAGGCTTTTTCCTGGGGCTTTCCGCCGGGGGAGCCGTGGTTATATCCCAGTATTTCGGTGCCAAGGACATGGACAAGCTGCACAGGACAGTCCACACGATGGTCGCGGGCAGCATTCTTGCCGGGATTTTCCTCATTATATCGGGCTATTTCCTTTCTCCTGTCACACTCCGCCTTATGTCAACGCCTGATGATGTCTTTGAGATGGCGGACAGCTACCTTAAGATTTATTTCACAGGCTCCCTTTTCCAGCTGCTCTACAATGTCGCTGCCAGCATACTCCGCGCGGTGGGTGACTCCAAAAGCCCCGTCTACTTCCTTATCATCTCATCGCTGATAAATGTAGTGTTGGACTTTGTTTTTGTGCTGGGCTTTGGCATGGGCATAGAGGGGGCGGCCTATGCGACCGTTATATCACAGTTTGTCGCGATGGTTCTCGTCCTTGTTGTCATGCTCAGGACAAAGGAGTGCTACCGCCTGAGCCTGGGCAAGCTCCGGCTGGACGGCCAGTGCCTTAGGAGGGTGCTCAGGCAGGGGCTGCCGGGTGGCATACAGATGTCCATCACGGCCTTTTCCAACGTCTTTGTGACAGGCTACATCAACCGCTTTGGCTCTTCATTCCTTGCTGGCTGGGCCTGTTTTGGCAAGATTGACCAGTTCTCGTTCCTGCCCCTGCAGAGCGTTTCCCTGGCGGTGACGACCTTTGCCGGGCAGAATTACGGGGCGGGCAAGATGGACAGGATAAAAAAAGGTTCCGCCATATCCCTGCTCATGTCCTTTGCCTTCAGTTCCCTGCTTATACTGGTTTTCGAGTTCTTCCCGCATACGCTTGTCTCCCTCTTTAACAGGGATGAGGAAGTCCTGCGCTACGGCTCCCTCTTTATGCGCTACGGTGCTCCTTTCTATATATTCCGCTGCTTTACGATGGTCTTTGCGGGCTGTCTCAGGGGCCTGGGGAATGCCCTCGCGCCTACGGTCGTCATGCTTTCGTCCTTTGTTGTGTTCCGCCAGATTTACCTCTTTGTCATAACCCGGCTTACTGCCAGCTATGTGCCCATACTGCTGGCTTATCCTGTCGGCTGGGGAATGTGCGGCGTACTGATAACCATAGCCTATCTGGTCTACACGCGGAGCAGCAAGGTTGGGCTGCGGCCTCCCGGACGATAAATGTATAAATATGCAGAAACTGCCGTGAAATATGAATAAAAATCTTGACAGCCTCCATAGTTCAAGATAAAATCCTAGCTATGGTAAACGAACTGGCACAAGAGTTGAACGATGCCCTGTCGGGCAGCATTGCGGGCAGTCTCCTCTCTGATTTGGGCAAGAGGCTGTATTTTCCCAAGGGAATCATCGCCCAGAGCGGCGAGGCCAAGAAGCTTGGCAAGACTGCGAACGGCACCATCGGAATGACGGTGATAGACGGTTCTCCGGTGGCACTGCCTTCCGTTCAGGATATAGTCCCGGCTCTAAGTTCCCGCGAACTGGTCGCTTATGCGCCTACGGCGGGCAATCCTGACCTCCGCGCCCTGTGGAAGGAAGGGATGATAAAAAAGAACCCCCTGCTCAAGGACAAGGCGACTTCCCTTCCTGTGCTCGTGCCCGGCCTTACCGCCGGAATTTCCTATCTGGCCGACCTGTTCTTGGACGAGAATCACTCGCTGATTGCCAGCGACCCTTCATGGGACAACTATGTGCTGATAGCGAGCGCAAGGCGCAACGCTTCTTTCGTCCAGTTCCAGATGTTCAAGGACGGCAAATTCAACATCGAGGGGCTTAAGCAGAAGATGCAGGAGGAAGCGGCCGGTGGTTCTGTCCGTGTCCTGCTCAACTTTCCCCAGAACCCCTCCGGCTACAGCCCTACTTCTGCCGAGGCAAAGGAAATCGTGTCGTTTGTCAAGTCACTTGCCGACAAGGGGGTCAAGGTCATGGTCTGGTGCGATGATGCCTACTTTGGGCTTGATTACGAGGATGATATAGAAAAGCAGTCTCTTTTTGCATACCTGGCTGACCTGAGCGAGAACGTGCTCGCGGCCAAGATAGACGGCCCCACCAAGGAAGACTTTGCCTGGGGCTTCCGCTGCGGCTTTATCACTTTTGCCAGCAAGGGAATGACGGAAAACCAGTACGATGCCCTCGTCAAAAAGCTGATGGCGGCAATCCGCTCCTCCGTCTCATGTTCTTCCACAGTGCCCCAGTCCCTGCTGCTCCGTGCCTTCAAGAACCCCGAATTCGATAAGCAGAAGGCTGCCTTCAGGACGGTGCTGGAAGGCCGCTACAGGAAAGTCCGTGCCTTTGTGGACAGCCACAAGTCCTCTGCGATACAGGCTCTGCCGTTCAACTCCGGCTACTTCATGGCTTTTGACACAAAGAAAGTCAACGCCGAGCAGCTCAGGCAGACGTTGCTAAAGGAGCGGGGAATCGGTACAATATCGATTGACTCGCATACCTTGCGGGTCGCATTCAGCAGTCTTGAAGAGGATCAGATTGACAGCGTTTACACTGCGATTTACGAGGAGGCCGACAGGCTTTCTAAATAGATTGAAAGGGAAGGGGAGGGGGCTTGCGGCCTGCCTGCTGTGTGTGCTTTCTGCCTGTTTGCTTGCGTCATGCTCAGGCGGGCAGGACAGCCCTGTTGTTATATGGAGCGACAGGGCGGAGTTTGCTTCCTACGTGGAGCTTTTTAACGCGACCCATGATATAAAGGCGGTGCTGGTGTACAAGGACGGGGTTTCCCGCTCCCTGCCTCCTGCCCGCGACGAGATGCCGCCCGACCTTGTTATAGGCTCCTGGCTCAAGACTTCTTCCATAAGGAAGAATTTCTTGTCAGCGGAAAGGTTCTTTGGAAAAAACAATCTGCACAAGGATGCTTTTTACGGGAACCTGCTTGAATATGGTTCTTACAACGGAAAAAGCTACCTGCTGCCTGTGAGCTTTAACCTTCCTGCAGTCGTCTTTGCGGAAGAGAACTCAAGTTATCTTGATGACAGCCATATTGCCAGCCTGAGCCAGATACGTGAGGCGGACAAGGTGTTTTCGCTTGCGGATGATAAAGGGGTGTACCAGAAGATGGGCTTTGCCCCTTCCTGGGACAGGGATTTCCTCTATCTGGTTGCCAAGTCTATGGGCTCTGCCTTTGCCGAGGGCGGCAGCACTTTTTTATATGACAGGGCATCCCTTGAGTCCGCCGTCAATTACATAAAGGAATGGACTCTGCTTAACCACGGCTCGTCTTCCGCCGAGCAGGACTTCAAGTTCAGCTACCTGTACAGGCCGGAGAGCAAGTGGCTTTCCACAGGCAGGAACCTCTTCGTATACATGACCAGCTGCGAGTTCTATACGATAAACGAGGACTCTGACACCAGCCTCTCCTTCAGGTGGGTCTCGACAGGCAGCGGCATACCGCTGGAAGATGACATTGTGTGCATGGGGCTGTACAGGAAGACCAAGAATCCCGGAAAGGCGGGGGTGTTTGTCAATTGGTTCTTTCAGGAGGCCAGCCAGAAAGCCATGATGGAGAGGTATCATGGAATGGAGCTTGATACGCAGGAATTCGGCATAGCGGGAGGCTTTTCCTCTGTAAAGCTGGTGAATGAAAGTCTGTTCCCTGCTTTTTATCATGGGCTTTTGGGAAACATACCTATGGAGGAGCAGCTGATATTGCCGGAAGACCTTCCTTCCCGTTACAGCATATTCAAGGAGAGGATAATCATTCCTTTCCTTGTGGAAAACTGCCAGGCATCCGGCGCGGACAACGCGGAGCAGGATAAGGCCCGCAAGAGCCTGGATGATTACATCGCGGATTGGAGCCGCCAGGCATTTTAGGACATCGCTGCGAAAGGCACGGAGCGCAATCTTAGGGCTTGCCTTTAAAAAAAGAAAAGGCTTTCCGGCAGAATGTCATTCCACCGGAAAGCCTTCCCTTATGCTATTGCTAACTTGCCCTTTTCGCTATGACTAGCGGAGGAGTGAAAGCACGTTCTGTGAAGACTGGT
>JAFTEK010000251.1 GCA_017453705.1 Treponema sp. | reverse complement strand
GTGCAGAGGCGGGCTATCAGGAAGAAGACGGTCTTGTAATGGTTCTCGTCCTGCTTCTCCGCGTTGTAGGGGATGGAGCTGAAGAAGGAACGCATGATCGTCATTGCCTGCTCTAGGTCGCCTTCTCGCAGGAAGCGGCAGAATTTCAGCAGGAAGATGTCGTTCTGGCTCACCGTCTCCGCCGCGTAAGAGGGCATGAGGCAGTGCAGGAATCCGAGCCGCACCTCCTCGTTGGGAAAGCCAAGTTCATAGGAATAGCCGTCACACCCCTTTATCGTGACGTAGCCCGACTGGTAGAGCATGGGGACGGGGTCGCCGGCTTCCTCCGCCGGAGCGTCGAACATGGCCGTCGTCGCGGGGAAGCCCCGGTCAAGCTCGTCCGGGTTTATGTCGTACTTCTTGATGAGATAAGTCAGCACGGTCGGCGTCCCCGTTGAGAACCAGTAGTTGTCCAGCCCCCCGTCCGTCAGCGACCGTATCAGGCTGAAGGGGTTGTACACGTCGGGAGATTGCTTGGTAAAGTGATAGCCGTCATACGTCCTCGCGAGCGCATCCACCGCCCCCTCGTAGGTCAGCCCCTGCTTGTCCGCCAGTGCCTGTATCTCCGGCTGCATCTGGCTCAGCAGCTCTTCCCTGGTGATTCCGCATATCGCAGCGTAACGGTCGTTCATCGTTATCACGTTCAGGTTGTTCAGCTCGCTGAATATCGAAAGCTGACTGAACTTCGTTATTCCAGTAAGAAATACGAAGCGGAGAATCCCACTCAAATCCTTGAGGGGGCTGAAGAACTTGCGCATCTCCAGTTTCAGCCGATTCTGCATCTCCGGGTTGTCCATGGTGTCCAGCAGGGGCGCGTCGTACTCGTCCACCAGCACGACCGGCTCTTCCCCGGTCTTCTTATAGGCAGCCTTGATTACGGCCGCAAAACGGTTGCCCCACTCGTTCCCGCTCCTATTGTTGACGCCATAAAGCTGCTCCCACTCGTACAGGATGTTGTCAAGAGTCACCTGGAGGCTGTTCAAATCATTGTACTTGGTTATGGAGAAGCTCACGTGGAACACGGGGTGAACCTTCCACTCCTGCTCCAATTGCTCCATCGCGAGCCCCTCGAACAGGTCTTTCCTGCCCTCGAAGTAGCATTTGAGGGTGGAGACGAGGAGGGATTTGCCGAACCTGCGCGGGCGGCTCAGGAAGTAGACGCTGCCGGAGCTGGCCATATCGTAGACCAGTGCAGTCTTGTCCACGTAATAGTATCCGTCCCGGCGAATGCGGGCGAAGTCCTGCAGTCCTATTGGAAAACGCTTGAGTCCGTTCATAGTCCCATCGTAGCACAGACGGGGCGGAAAGTCCACCCTAGGGAGACACTGAATAATCCGAATGCAGATTATTCAATGTTAACTCCTAGTACATGCGGTCTTACAAGGACGTTCTCAGCCTTGCAAGAACATGCCTTGTGCCTCCACGACCTTCCGGCCGCCGAGGGTGCGGGTGGCCTTGCCAAAGCCAATCCCCGATCCTACTTCCCGGCTTCGGCGTAAATTCCCAGAAGACGGACATACTCGGTCGCCTCGTTGAGCCGGGACATGAGGCTTGCAACGATGGACGAGGCCGGCATGTCTGAGGCGTGCCCCCCGCTTCCCTTCAGCTCCGCGTCCATGTAGAACCAGTATTTCCACGGCTCTCCGGCTATGGGGCGGGACTCCAGGCGGGTCAGGTTCAGATGGCAGTCATTGAAAATACCCAGCACCCTGTACAGCGCGCCCGGCTCGTTCCTGGTCTTGATGATAAAACTCGCCATGTTGGGGGCTATGTTCACCTCACCGGATATACCCCTGCCGTCAGATGAGTTGGACTGGATGACGACAAAGCGGGTAAAGTTGCCGGGATCGTCCTCTATGTCCTCAGCCAGCAGGTCAAGGCCGTAGAGGGAGGCGTTAAGGGGGCTTGCGACCGCTGCATTCTCGCGTAGCCCGTCTTTTGCCACGGTCTGTGCCGCCGTCGCAGTGGAGACAGATTCCACCATAGTCCAGCCAGAGTGCGCGTCCAAGAACTTCTTGCTCTGGCTCAAGGCCTGCGGGTGCGAGTAGACCCGCTTTATGTCGGCGAGAGAGGCTCCTTTTACCCCAAGCAGGGCATGGCGTATGTTCAGCGTGACCGCGCCGACTATGCTCACGTCCTCGAACCTGGTGAAGTTGTCATAGTTCTGGTAGACCGAACCTGCAAGCGAGTTCTCGATTGGAACCATGCCGTAGTCAGCCTTGCCGTCTATTACAGACTGGAAGATTTCGGAAAAGGAGTCCACGGCAAGGCTCTCGCAGTCCGCCGCGTCAAAGTACAGGGAAATCGCCTGCTCAGCGTAAGCCCCTTTCTTGCCGGAATAGGCAACAACGACCTTATCCTTGCGTCTGCCTCCCGCCTGTACACGGACTACCGACGGCAGCTCCTGCCTGATGTGGGCGACAGACTTGCCCATGACGGGGGCAAGGGCTTCCACATCGTGCATCATCTTGTCGAACTGCTCTGGCAGCATGGACTGGGCACCATCCACCAGAGCCTTGCCCGGATCGCCGTGAACTTCCACCATAAGTCCGTCAGCTCCGGCGGCTACGGCGGCAAGCCCCATCGCCCCCACCTTGTCGCGGGTCAGGACGGTGTGGCTGGGGTCAACGATTATCGGCAGGTGGGTCAGCTGGCGCAGGACAGGAACTGCGGACAGGTCAAGCGTGTTGCGGGTGGCTTTCTCGAATGTGCGGATACCCCTCTCACACAGTATCACATTATCAGTTCCGCTGGAAAGCAGGTATTCGGCGGACATGAGAAGCTCTTCCAGTGTGGCCGAGTAACTGCGGCGAAGGATGACCGGCTTGCCTGTCGCGCCCACGGCCTTGAGGAGGTCAAAGTCCTGCATCACCCTCGCGCCTATCTGGAACACGTCCACGTAATCTTTCATCATAGGTATGTGGTTTATGGACACAAGTTCCGTCACTATAGGAAGGCCGTAGCGTTCACCGGCCTCCTTGAGGTATCCCAGCGCCTCCTCGCCCAGACCCTGAAAGTTGTAGGGTGAAGAGTTGGGCTCGTAAGCCCCGCCGCGCAACATGACAGCCCCGCTCGCGGCAACCCGCCCTGCAACCTCCATAAGCTGCTCCCGGCTTTCCACCGCGCGAGGCCCCGCGATGACGGCAACCCGCTGGCCACCTATGCGGATTTTCTGCCCGCGCCCATTGGGAAGCTCCACAATCGTGTCTTCCCTCTTGAACTCACGGCTAGCAAGTTTGTAAGGCTTGCTAATCGGGATAACCTGGGCGACTCCCGGCATCGCCTCAACCTCACGGCGGTCAACGGACAGCTTGCCAACTGCGGCAATGACCGTATCCTCCTCGCCGACAATCTCATTCAACTTGAACTGCTTGCTTGTCAAGAAGCTTTCTATTGCATTCCGCTCCGCAGGGGAGATTTCCTTCCTTAATACAACGACCATACGCGGATTATACTCTATAGCCCCCTCATTTTCAATAACAGGCAATGGTCAGGCAGCCTGACAGCTCTGTGTCTGCATCACGGACAGCTCTGTGTCTGCGTCGCGGACAGTCCAGTGTCTGCGTCGCGGACAGTCCTGTATCTGCGTCGCGGACAAAACAACAATATATCATCAGACAATACATTTTTATTGTTTTTCGATAAATTTATATTGACTTTCGCAAGATAATGTAATACCCTAGTCATCAGGAGATTTCAGACATGAAAAAATACGGCACATTGCTTAAAGCCATCGTGATACTGCTCGGCATAATGGGAGCTGTGTTTTTCACAGCTTTCATTCTATACGCTAAAAGCTACAAAACCCGCATGGCGGAACTGATAAATGACGCTCTTGTCTTCCATATAGTCATTGCAATCTGCTGCTATGCGGAGCTGCTGGTATTCTGGGGCATAGCCAGCCAGATTGGTAAAGACAACTCTTTTTCCCCGGAGAACAGCCGCTCTTTCCGTATAATGGCGGCAATCGCCCTGGTGTTCGCAGGCTGTTTCTTTGGAATGCTCATTTTCTTTGCGGTGTCGGGCAAGCTGCTGCCCCTTATTTTCACGATGTACCTGACTTTCATGGGACTGCTGAGCCTGATTTTCGCCGCAATCTGCGAGGTGCTGTCACGGCTCATATATCATGCCTGGCTTGTCAAAAACGAGAACGACTTGACCATATAGGGGGCTGACATGGCGATAATCGTAAACCTGGACGTAATGCTTGCCCGCCGCAAGATGAAAGTCAGCGAGCTTGCGGAAAAAGTAGGCATAACGCTCGCGAACATATCCATACTGAAAAACGGAAAGGCAAAGGCCGTGAGGATGGAGACGCTGGACAAAATCTGCACCGTCCTTGGCTGCCAGCCGGGAGAGATACTGGAATACATTCCGCCGTCCACAGATGACATCGGGGACAGGCAGGAAAACAAGATAGAAGGAGGAGAAGAATGAGCGAGGAAAATATGGCTGATAAGGAAAATCTGGAGAGCATCTGGAATAAGGAGGCGACAGCTTGTGCAGAACAGGAGTTTTGGAAAAACACGGAGGAAGATGAGAATGTCCGTAATGGCAGGGTTAAGCTTTTCAAGTTCCTTTTCCTTCCTTCCCTTGTACTGGGGCTGACGTGTACCCTGCTTTTGTATGGCAACTACTCGTCCATAACAATGCCCCTGTTCATCATCTCATGCATAGCCTATTGCTGCCACATTATGAAAAGCGCGGCGATAGACAAACTGAAACAAGGCAGCATCTTCTGCTTCGCGGTCATGCTGCTTCTAGCCCTGTCGGACTGCCTGACGGACAACGCATTCATAATCAACTGCAACAATATAGGAATCTGCCTTGTCCTTATTGTCGCCCTTTTGCACAATTTCTGCGATGATGAGCACTGGCAGCTGAGCAGCTACTTTTCCGGCATGCTCCGCTGTATGGCGGGAACGGTCTCATCTATTGGCGACGCAATCAAAGACCTGCTCTGCTGGAAAAAAGCCACGAACAACAAGAACAAGACTGTCCTTTACGTATTCGCCGGTGCGATAATCTCAGCTCCAGTCCTCGCCCTCGTCACCGCCTTGCTCTGCTCAGCGGACAGGCGGTATGCATCCCTCTTGAACAATATCGTGATTCATATCAAATTTGCAGCCGCGCTCAGGGTCTGCTTCTTTACCATTGCGGCCATCACTTGCAGCTACTGCACAAGCCGCTTTCTGCTCAAACGCAGCATCCAGTCACAGGTAAAAGAACGCAGGCAGTTCCCCAAAGCCGTCGCCTTGACTATACTGTCGCGTTTTTGTGTCATATATATAAGCTTTGTATACTGCCAGTTCCTTCCACAGGAAATTGACAGAATACTTTATTCCGAGGTCGCAAGGGAAGGATTCTTCCAGCTGCTTGCGGTCAGCGTGATAAATGTCCTGATTGTCCAGTCGGTTCTGACACACTTTAATGACAGCACTGCCCTGAAAGCCCTGCTTTGCGTGTTCTGCGCCTGCACATACGCAATGATAGCCTCCGCCGCAATCCGCATGTTCAACTACATAGGATACTATGAAAAGCTGACATTCCTTCGTGTGCTGGTGCTGTGGACACTCGCAGTCCTGTCACTGCTGCTCGCAGGGCAGATAGCACAGCTGTTCTCCCGGCGTTTCCCCCTGTTCCGCTACGGCTTTGTCACTGTCTGCGTATGCTACCTGATTCTCTCGCTCGCTCGCCCCGAATACTGGATAGCCAGCTACAACCTGCCGCGGATGGAGCAGGACGTAACAAAGCTGGATTACAGGGACATCGTTGACCTTGAGAGGCTTGCACGGAAAACTTCCTGCGACGCCGCCCCCGCCTTTGACCGCTACGGCTGGC
>JAFTEK010000250.1 GCA_017453705.1 Treponema sp. | reverse complement strand
TGATATGCGTATTGTTTATTTCGCTCCATAACGGAAGGCTGTTCGGAGAATCATGTGGTTTTTTTTCAGGTTTATGCCTGGATTTCCTGGGCGCAGGTCCTTTCGGGCTGAATTGCCTGTATCGATCCATATTGGGATACCTGGGCGGGATTTTTTACAGGGTAATACGGACTGACGGAATCATCACACCGGCGCTTCTCGTGCTTGTCTCAAGCATAGCGAAAGCTCTTCTACTGCTGCTTATAAGCGTTTTCTTTCCAATGGTGAAACTTGATTTTTCACCATTCTCACAGCGATTTCTCTGGGAACTGGGGGAAAATGTAGTCCTGGGGCCTGTGCTTTTCATGCTGCTGGGGCTTTACAGCAAGTATATCACTATAAGGTCGGAGGCCACCATATAGGATGTCTTTTGATGGCATTTACAGTAACAAGGGGGGATTGTCCGGGGATGACGGTCTTAAAAAGAACATAAGGCTCACTTTCCTTTTGGCTATATTTACCGTTGTCTTCGCAGTCTATCTGTACCGGCTCTTTATACTTCAGATTGTACAGGGAGGAGAGTACAGAAGCCAGTCCAAGCAAATTTCCAGCACCGTCCGCACAATCCCGGCACAAAGGGGAGAAATCTTTGACCGCAATGCAAATATGCCCCTGGTCATCAACACTGACTCTTTCTCCGTGAGCGTCACGCCGGGAGAAATACCTGCGAAGCTTTACGACACGGTAATCTTAAAGCTTGCTGATTATCTAGGTATGACCAAGACTGCTATAGACAGGAAGATTCCCCCTAACATACGCAGGTCTTTCACGACAGTTGAAGTCAAGAGCAATGTGCCATTTGAAGTGATATCTGATATCGCTGAAAATATCACCGACCTGCCGGGAGTCACTTGGACGAACAAACCTATAAGGAACTATGTCGTTTCCGGTTCCATGAGCCATATCCTGGGCTATGTGGGCGACATAACGCGCGATGAGCTTACTATGCTCTATAACCAGGGATATACCCAGAATTCGATAATCGGCAAGACAGGAATCGAAAAACAATACGACCAACTCCTGCAGGGTAAGCAGGGTAGGGAGAGCAGGACTGTTGACGCAAGGGGACGAATCCTTAGCGACAAGCCGATAATCACACCCCCCATAAGCGGAAACAACCTTGTACTGACAATTGACACAACTGTACAGACCCTAGCGGAAAAAGCCTTGGGAGAAAGGGTCGGAGCCATCGTCGTACTGCGTCCGGCCACCGGGGAAGTCCTTGCGATGGTTTCCTATCCCTTTTTTGACGCAAATCTATTCACCAGCGGAAACTATTCCTCACAATATGCAGCCCTGGCTTCCGCCCCGAACAACCCGCTGCTGAATCGTGCCGTCATCGCGGAATACCCGCCGGCATCAACATTCAAGACGATAATGGCTACGGCTATGCTCAATGAAAAAGCCTTCCCATCTGCAAAGAGCATTCCCTGTGAGGGCGAGATAAACTATGGAGGACGTATCTTTCACTGCCACGTGAAAAAGCCCGGTCATGGCCGATTGGACTTGAAAAATGCTCTGGCGCAGTCTTGTGACGTGTATTTCTGGATAGTGGGACGAGACTATCTGGGAGTGGACAAAATAGCAAGCTATGCAAAAGAATTCGGTTTTGGTCAGGATCTTGAGATAGACCTCCCGGCTTCAAGGTCCGGGTTAGTTCCCACGGCTCAATGGAAGGAAAGACGTTTCCATGAGAAGTGGCTCGGCGGTGACACAATGAATATGTCAATCGGCCAGGGATATACGACCGTCACCCCTATGCACATGGCGGATATGATGGCCATGGTCTGCAATGGCGGGACGATATACCGGCCTCACCTTTTAAAAGAAGTCCGTGACGGGGCGACAAATGAGCTTATTCAGGAAACCCCGGTGGAAGCACTTTTCACTTCAACAGTTGCCCCTGAAGTTTGGCAGGAAGTCAGGAACGACCTGCGCTACACTATAACTGACGGTACTCCTGCATATCCTATGCACAATAAGGTGGTGCAGCTGGCAGGAAAGACAGGTACCGCCGAGGTAAACGGCTATGCGAAAAACCACTGGCACTCCTGGATGATAGCCTATGGTCCTTTTGACGGGCCTGCGGAAGATCAGATTGTAGTCGCCACGATAGTGGAAGCTGTAAACGAGTGGGAATGGTGGGCTCCTTATGCCACAAACATTGTTTTCCAGGGAATTTTTGCTGACCAGACTTACGATGAGGCCGTGAACACATTAGGTTTCCGATATCTTTTAAAGATGTACGGGAGGATGGAGTAATGAAACTTAGGTTCAATATACTGGGAAAGTTTGACTATATCCTTATAATTTGTATAACGATTTTGTCCTCAATGGGGATAATGTTCATATATTCCTCCGGGATAAATTCGGAAGGTGTCAATGTCTCCAACGAATACCAGAAGCAAATGATTTGGTTTGGTGTCGGGTTCGTATTGATGGTGACATTCACATTGTTTGACTTCCGTAGGTTCAAGCGTTACGCCCTATACATTGCTGCGGCCAGCATTGCCATACTTATGTACACCATGTTCTTCGGAAAGAACGTAAACGGCTCCCATAGCTGGATAGGAATAAAGAATTTAGGAATCCAGCCCTCCGAACCGGTTAAAATCGCCTACGTGATTTTTCTTGCATGGTATCTGGATAAGTCCACGGAAGAAGATGACCTTCATCGTTTTATAAAAGCACTTGTCATAATGATGGTTCCTATGGCATTGATTCTCGGTCAGCCGGATTTAGGAACGGCCACGGTATATCTTCCTATCTTTCTTTTCATGTGCTTCATCGCAGGCATCCCGACAAGATATATAATGTTGGTTCTGGGCATAGGGGCTACAACTTCTATATTCACGATATTACCAATCTGGCAGAGTGAGATTGCACACAGGACAATTCCTGCTATAAGCATACTGACCGATAAAAAGCTGTCCATACTTGTCATCGCGACATCGTTGCTTGTGACGGCACTATGCGCCATTGGTTTATCCCTGTTCAGGAAACGTTACTACTATTGGTTGACATACGGATTTGGCATAGTGACGGCAGGTCTCGTCTTTTCCCTTGGGGCAGGCAAGGTTCTGAAACCTTACCAAATTCAAAGGCTCATTGTTTTCATAGACCCCTCAAGTGATTCCCTTGGGGCTGGCTGGAACATCATCCAGTCAAAGATAGCCATAGGCTCAGGAGGACTCTTGGGAAGAGGGTTCCTAAGGGGAACACAAAGCCACTATAGGTTTCTTCCGGAACAGAGCACGGACTTCATATTCAGCATTCTTTCCGAGGAATCAGGATTCATCGGTGGACTGATCCTGTTCCTGTGTTTCTTCATTATCCTCGTTCGTTGTGTCAGGATAATACGAAAAAACAGCAACAGTTTTGGTATACTTATTGTGGCAGGAATACTCGGAATGTTCTTCTACCATTTCTGCCTTAACGTCGGCATGGTCATGGGTATAATGCCTGTCGCGGGAATTCCTCTGCCTTTCCTGTCCTATGGAGGCTCTGCGCTAATAACCAACATGTCCGCCATCGGGCTTGTGATGGGAATTCACGCCAGAAGGCTTGACTTTCAGGACAATGTTCTGTAGATTTAGGGGCATCTCGAAAAACTCGCTATGTATAGGCCGCCCCGCATCCGGGTCGGTTCATCTCGGTGTAAATCTTAGTTGACAGAATATAAATTATCATAAGTAAAATCAGCTTTCCATTCCGTAATCCATAGATGCTTTTCAGTGAATCACAAGTGTTATCCCTTTACAATCCAAGGCTTTTCCTATAAACTTTCATATATGTTCTGTTGGAAAAAAGCCCTTGCCGCAATAGTTATATCAAGCTCTATACTTGCACTGCCATTGATTTGTGCCTCATGCGATGACTCAGCATCATCTTCTGACGAGGAGATTGAACAGGTTGAAGCCAAAGATAAAGGGTCACGCGATGAAATCAATGATCTCCGCAGCAAGTATGACTGGTCACTGCCAGAGAACTGGATTCGCAGCCACACCTATTATTCTGCTGACAATGTTAACGGCTATGACGCTGATGTAATAAACTTTACCTTTCAGCAGAACTGGCAGGGAAAGAATCTATACCTTGCCCGAAATTTCAAGAAGGAAAACGGAGAAATCCTTGTCAATGGAGATATAATCTTTTACTTTGACGACAAGCTTGAGAACTCTGACGGATACTACATCTACTACAACAAGCTGCCCCTGGACAACTAAAGGGCATCCCTAAAATCTCCTTTCATCCCAGCAGTTCCTCCAGCTTGTCCTTGATGAACTCGCTCTTAGTGTTCAAATCAATGGAATTGGTCTTTAGCAGCAGCTGGTTTGGATGCTGGGAGTCCAGGCTGACCGTTCCGGGGTTCCTTTTTATCAGGCTCAGAACCTTGTCCACGTTCACCTTCGCGTCATTCCCGAATTCAACCCTGACAGTCTCCTTTCTCTCCAGCAAGGAGCTTATCGAAAGCCTGTGGCAAAGTATGCGAATTTTAGCAAGGCACAGGAGGCTGTTCACCTCGTCCGGCACAGGCCCGAAGCGGTCAGCAAGCTCCCCGTGCACAGCGTTGAGCTCTGACTGGGAACCTATCGCCGCTATTTTCTTGTAAAGCTCCATCTTGACCTGAGCGTCGCTTATGTAGCTGTCGGGAATAAAGCCCGTGTACTCAAGTTCCATCAGGACTTCATCGGGAGCCTGCCAGCCGCTGCCGGAAAGCCGCTCGATGGCCGCGTTAAGCAGGTTCAGGTACATCTCAAAACCGACCGCGTACACTTCCCCGCTCTGATCCTTGCCCAGAAGGTTTCCTGCCCCCCTTATCTCCATGTCCTTCATTGCGATTTTAAATCCTGAGCCAAGCTCCGTGAAGTCGCTTATGACCTGGAGCCTTCTCATCGCTACATCGGAAAGGGACTTGTTCTCCGGGTAGAAAAGATAGGCGTATGCCTTGCGGTCGCTCCGCCCTACCCGTCCCCTCAGCTGATAAAGCTGGCTTACGCCGTACATGTCCGCCCTGTCTATTATTATCGTGTTCACATTCGGGATGTCTATGCCGTTCTCGATTATCGTCGTCGCGACGAGGACATGGA
>JAFTEK010000249.1 GCA_017453705.1 Treponema sp. | reverse complement strand
GCTGCACCAGAAGTACGGCACAATCCTCCAGATAGGAGGAGCCGACCAGTGGGGCAACATCACGGCGGGCGTTGACCTGATCCGCCGCAAGCTGGGCGGCACGACGGAGCTGAACGAGGAGCACCAGGCATTCGGCCTGACATTCCCCCTCATCATGCGGGCGGACGGCAAGAAGATGGGCAAGTCCGAGAAGGGCGCGATTTTCCTTGACCAGTCGCTCACCTCGGTCTTTGACTTCTTCCAGTACTGGCGCAACGTGCCGGATGCGGACGTGAAGAAGTTCTTCCTGCTCTTTACCTTCCTGCCTGTGGACGAGATTGAGAAGGTCTGCGCGGGAGATGTCAACGCGGCCAAGGAGCGGCTTGCCTACGAGGTGACGTGTGTCATCCACGGACAGGAGGAGGCGGACAAGGCCCTGTCCGGCGCAAAGGCGGCTTTCTCCGGCGAGGGCGACAAGAGCCACATGCCCACGGTGGAGCTTTCCAAGGCGGACTTTGATGCGGGCGTGAACGTCTGCGACCTGTACTTTAACACCAAGCTCTGTGCGAGCAAGTCCGATGCCCGCCGCCTTATCCAGCAGGGCGGGGCGAGCGTGAACGGTCAGGCCGTCAGCGACGTGAAGGCTGTCATAACTAGCTCCCAGGCTGACGATGACGGTGAGTTTGTCGTGAAGGCGGGTAAGAAGAAGTTCGTCCGCGTGGTGCTCAAGTAGCGCAGGTTTACTAAGTATAAGGAAGCGGAATCCATGACCATACAGGAGACCATCGCCGCCTCGCGCAAGATTGTCATTAAGTTCGGCAGCAACTCCCTTGCCAAGGCGGACGGCACGATAAACATCGATTTCCTAAACCTCATCGCCCAGGAGTGCGCCGCCCTGATTGCCAAGGGCAAGCAGGTCATCATCGTCTCTTCCGGGGCGCAGGTGGCGGGAACGTCGGCGATAGACGGCTGGGCGCACAAGAAGGACCAGCACTACCGGCAGGCACTCGCGGCAATCGGGCAGGTGGAGCTGATGGACAAGTGGCGGGCGGCGTTCAAGAAGCAGACCCTCCACGTGGCACAGCTGCTTTTTATAAAGGAAGACTTCGAGGACTACCAGCACACGCTCAACATGCGCAACACCCTCTTTACGCTGGTGGACGAGGGCGTTGTCCCGATTATAAACGAGAACGACTCGGTTTCATTCGAGGAGAACTCCATAGGCGACAACGACAACCTGTCTGCCCTGACGGCAATCCTCTGGAGCGCGGACCTGCTGCTCCTTTTCAGCGACATAGACGGCGTGTATACGGACAACCCCAAGGAGAACCCCGACGCCAAGCTGGTCGAGTGCGTGGGGAACATAGACGAGCTGCTCAAGGGCATCACGCTCGGTAAGACGAACTCCTTCGGCACCGGCGGCATCAAGACCAAGATTCAGGCGGCGCGCAAGTCCACTGGGGCGGGAATCCCGATGATTCTTGCCAACAGCAAGGTGGACAGGCCGCTCACCTCGCTAGCCGATGGCACGGGGAAGGGTACTTTGTTCGAGGCCAACGGCGAGGCCATCTTTCGCGCCGCCGCGAACTGAGGGGCGGAAATGAAAACGATTGCGGAAAATACGAAGGCAGAGAAGCTCCGTGCCTTGCAGGAAATGCAGGATATTTGGAAAGGACACGATGATTCTGTTCCTGTAGATGAATATGTTCGGAATATGCGCAAGGGGCGGCAGTTTGATATTCGATAGCGATGTTCTTATCTGGGCTTTCAGAGGAAAGGAGTCTGCTTCAGAATTGCTCTTGTCTGCACAATCAATCTCTATCTCGGCTGTTACTTACATGGAGTTCATGCAGGGGCATTGAATAAGCAGGAGCTTTTGCAGATTAAGAAATTCCTTGCCGTTTTCGAGGTCAACGTCCTGGATATAACGCCTGAAATCACCCGCCGTGCAATGGAGTATGTTGAATCGTATGCCCTCAGCGATTCCATGCGGTTGGCAGATGCTCTGATAGCCGCGACTGCCGTTGAGAACGGCAAGGTACTTTGTACGGCAAACGGAAAGCATTACAAGTGTATAGCTGATTTGCAGATGCATGTCTTTCGGGTTGTATAAATACGGCGAAGCCATCTTCAAGGCCGCCGTGAACTGAGGCCACCCCCGCGAACTGAAGCCACCGCCGCAAATTGAGGGCATAGGACATAGAGAAGCCCGCCCTGTAAGCCAGCAGCTTTCGGATGGGCTGTTATCAATATTTCAATGGGAGCCGCCTAGTCCTCCGCGGTGCGGACGACGCGGAAGCTACGCATGTTAGCCATACCATCTCCGTTTGGTTGGCACCCGCCCCGGCGGGTAACAGTACAGAAGATGCACATGGAATCCCAATCACCACCGCGACAGGCACGCTTAGGCCATTGTCCTTGCGGGGATGCAGGCCCTGTGGGGTCGGTCACCGCCTCGCTGTCATAAGGAGCATACCAGTCCCAGCACCACTCCCACACGTTGCCCGTCATGTCGTACAGCCCCCAGGCGTTGGGCTTCTTCTCCTTGACAGGGTGCATTTTTTTATCGCTGTTGTGCTCGAACCAGACATATTCCGCCATGCTCCCTTCCTGCGACACTGTGTGTGGGTCAAGATTCGGATCGTTAAGTATGTCTATAATCCATTTCTCAGAAGATCCGCTCCAGATGTTTTTGTCGGTCGTGCCGTCGCCAGCGCGTGCCGCGTACTCCCATTCCGCCTCGGTCGGCAGCCGGTAGCCGTTGGCCGTGAAGTCGCAGGTCACGTTGCCGGCTTTCTTTGTGTAGCAGGGGGTCAGCCCCTGCAGCTCGCTCAAGGCGTTGCAGTAGTCTATCGCATTGTACCAGTTCACGAACACCACGGGAAGGTTATCGCCCTTGGGCGCGGCTCGGTGAATCTTGCCCATCACGGCCTTGTACTCGGCGTTCGTCACCACGTGGTCGCACATATAAAAAGAGCGGGTCAGCGTCACGCTGTGGACTGGTCCTTCTTCTTTTTCATAGCCTACGTACTTGTCCTCTTCCCTTGTATATTCAGACCCCATCATGAAAGTTCCCGCCTCGACCCTTACGAAGTCCTCTGTGGCGGTCTTGAGTGCCGCGGCTGTCGCCTCGCTGTCCTTGGCGGATTTCTTGCCGGACTTCTTGGGCTTTGCGATTGCCAGGGACGCGGACAGAAGCATCGCCGCAAGCAGGGCTGTGGTCTTCAACAATGTCTTTTTCATGGAACCTCCTGATATGTATCGTTGATTTACATATAATTCTAATTGTTATATGTAATGTAACATAATAATATCCAGTCTACTTGACTATTTACATATTGTCAAACAGTAAATATGTAATTTTTGCTATCATAGTTGTATGGGATTCAAGGAGAACTTAAAGGCGGAGCTTCAGTATCGTGATATGACAGTCAAGGAGCTTGCCAGCTTGTCAGGCATAAAGAAACAGACGCTTGACAACTACCTGAGTACCCATAATTCAACCCCTTCCGTCGATGTTGCGGTTAGGATTGCCCAAGTCCTACAAGTTTCGGTCGAATATCTGGTGACAGGTCAGGACTCTCTTTTCCCTGCCAATACTGATAAACAAGTGAAAACTCTGGCAGGGATATGCCGGGAGCTGACCGATGAGCAGAAGCAGCTCTTGGTGGACATTTCACAGGCGATAAAGAGGAACCTAGGAGAAAGCTGATAAGTTTTCGACTACAGATCTGATTACATGTCCTTCACAGGTTGTGTGGGCGTTGAAAACTGACTCTCTGCTTGCAGATATCTTATGTTGATGTAATATAGTTGATAGGGACCCTGGCGGCTTGCCTCAGCCGAACAGGTCGTCCAGCGTCATGGCTATTATTCGTATGTGGAAGTGTACATCTAAAAATATGCATCTTGCTCTTTAAAACATATCTAAAAATATGCATATTACTAATTGAAACATATCTAAAAATCTGCATACTATAGATATGCTTAAAAGGAAAGCCTACTCATTTCTGGTGTCATGGAAAGCCACAAAGAAAAAAGAATGTCTGCTAATCAAGGGCGCACGACAGATAGGCAAGACCTTTACAGTCCGCGAATTCGCCCGGAGCAGTTCAAGATTTACATGAACGACATAGGGCTGCTCGTGAGCATGTACGGATACGAGATGAAGCAGGCTCTGCTCACGGACTCACTCAGCGGAAGCGCGAAGGGCGGCATTTACGAGAACCTCATCGCCGACTTCCTTATCAAGAAGAACTACCCACTCTACTATTTCAAGCGGGACGACAGCTCAAGCGAGGTGGAATTCCTCATAGAGAAAGACTGCTCCGTGGTTCCGCTGGAAGTGAAGGCAAAGAAGGGTGACACGTCCTCGCTGGACACCCTGCTCAAGAAAGAAGGAACGAAGTACGGCTACAAGCTGACAGGGAGCAACGCCGGCATAGCGGGTAAGAAGCGCACCATTCCCCATTACATGGCGATGTTCCTGTAGCCCCCTGTCGGCGGCAGTAAATATGTTCGCCAAAATCGCCGTCCGCGAGAACCGCATTCCGTTCAATATAAGCGGCGACCCCTTCTGGAGCGAGGAGAACCAGACCCGCCTCAAGGAGTCCATAAGACAGATTGAGGAAGGAAAGTTTTCTGAGCATGAGCTGATAGAGGTCTCGTGATGCGGAAAAACTGGTCTGAAATGGCTTGGGAGGATTATTTGTCCCTTCTGTCTGACAAGAGACTTCTGAAAAAAACGAACGAGCTTCTCAAGGACATTGACAGGAACGGGTATGCAGGCCTCGGAAAGCCTGAGCCGCTCAAAGGGGATTTGAGCGGATACTGGAGCCGGCGTATTGACAGCAAAAACCGCCTCGT
>JAFTEK010000248.1 GCA_017453705.1 Treponema sp. | reverse complement strand
TTTTCCGTGGCGGAACAAGCAGCGTCAACTCCATTCCCGATGTTGACGGGAAGGTTGCCTCTTTGGACAGCTTCATTGGGCAGGAGGCTGAGTTTTACAGGCGTATAGACTATGACGGAACCAGCTCCACCTTGATTTTTGAGGGAGTGGAGACCAGAATCTGGCAGTTCAGGGGCGTGGATTTCAAGGCTGAGGAGCATTTGCTTTCAGGCCTGAATATCACTTCCGGCGGGATAGGGGAGCTTCCCGGAAGGAACGGAATACTGATTTCTGAGTTTCTTGCCGATAAACTTAGCGCAAAGGCAGGGGATTCTCTGACCCTACAGACAAACACCGACGACGGCTACACCAACACCGGTGATGTCATAATAGAGGGGGTTTTCAGTGATTCCAGCGTCTTTGGCACATATACGGCTTACGTGGACATAAAGGCCTTGGAGTCTCTGATAGACAGGGGCAGCGATTATGTGAACCGCATAAGCGTGTACTTTCCGAACAGGGATTTTGGGAAAAAGGATATAGAGAACTTGCAGGATAAGCTGGAATCTGTCTACAATATGTTTCCTCTCACGAACGACAAGAATAACTTCCGGGATGCAATTCACGACTGGAATGCGTCGGACGGGGAGCTTTACGGCCTGATTCCACTGGATTCCAACATAAAGGACTTGCAGTTCATAATAGATGCCCTCAAAGCAGTCGTGGATTTGATAATCCTTGTCCTGCTGGTCATAATAGGCGTGGGGATGGGCAGCACATACAGGATAATCGTCATAAAGCGGACTACCGAGATAGGTACCTTCCGTGCGCTAGGGATGAAGCACCTGGGGGTCAGGATGGTTTTTATGACGGAATCCTTCTATCTGCTGACCATAGGCTTCTTTGTGGGGCTTGTTCTGGCTCTGCTGGGCTGCTGGGCCATGTCTTGCATGAACCTGTCCTTTGTCTCTGCCTTTGAGATATTCCTGACCAAGAGCCATCTGGTTCCTTCTGTTAATATATTGAAATCAATCTCTCTCTTTTTGATTGTGATTGTAACTACGATTTCCACAACGTTGTTTACTATTCGTAATGCTGTTCACATAAGTCCGGTGGGTGCACTGGCCACGACAGCATAAGACAACTTTGCAACCGCATTTCAAGAGGAGAAGAAAATGAAAAAGGCTGTATTCAAATCTATATTCGTGCTTGCTGCCACAATTATGGCTAGCACTGTGTTTGCCAGTGGCCTGTCGGCTACTGATGCCAAGGCTCTGTTACAAAAGGTGGACGAATCCACTTCATTCTATGGTACGGATTTCGCCGCCAACTATTCACTGGTTCAGGAAAAGCCTGGACAGGGAAAGTCCACTACGACTGTCGTTATGTACCGCCGCGATGACAAGGATGCCTATACAATCCTTATCACCGGCCCGGAGAAGGACAGGGGCAAGGGCTACGTGCAGTTTGACAACAACATCTGGTTCTATGACCCCTCAGACCGTCAGTTTGTGTTCACGTCCTCCAAGGACAACGTGGGAGGAACCAATGCGACTCCTGCGGACTTTACCCCCCAGCATTACAGCAAGAACTATAAGATAGACAAGGCCGACAAGGTTAAGCTTGGCAAGTTGGACTGTGTGCAGCTCACGCTGACCGCTACCACAAAGAACGTCAACTATCCTACGATAAAACTCTGGGTGACAGAGGAAGACGGCCTTATCCGCATGAAAGAAGATTACAGCCTTTCGGGGCAGCTTTTGCGCACCACCGCCATACCTTCATACCAGCTTTTTGAGAACCACTCGGTTCCCAGCAAGATGGTTGTCGTTGACAATCTACGCGGCAAGAAAATCAACGGAAAGATGCAGTATGAGCAGACGCAGATTACAATTTCCAACGTCTCGTTTGCCAAGCAGAAGGATACGGTGTACACCAAGAAATACGTGGAGATGCAAAGCAAGTAATGTTTTCCCCCAGCCGAAGTTTTTTTAGGGCAGGATTGGCCGCCGCAACTGCCCTGCTTCTTAGCCCAGCTTTTGGAGAAGAGTCTTTTGACCCTGACTCAGGCTGGGGGATATATAGCGACACGCGCGACTATGGGGCGGCAGGTTTGTTTGACCCTGACGCGGGAGATGGCATTTACAGCGACACCAGGGACGACAAGGGTTACTATGCTTTTGTCGGTACCCATGACAGCTTTTTTGACGCGGATTCCGGCGAAGGAATCTACAGCGACACGAGTAGCTGGGATGAGCCGTCATCTGCCAATGATTATCCGGACTATTGGTCTGTTCCCGGCGGGGATTCCGATTACATTTCTAGCGGCTCAAATGATTCTACTGTAGCAAGTGTTACCGAGGGCGACTCTGCTTCGGCAGATGTTGAATCTGTGACTGACTCTGACGGTGTGCCTGAAGACTCCGGGGCATCGGATGACGAGGGGCTTTGGGGCTTGTTTGATGACGCGGAGGACACGCAGGGGGTGGAATCCGCTCCAGTTACGGCGGCCGCAAATTCGACGGGCACGGAAGATAAGAAATTCGAGTGGTGGGGTCACTTGAATGCGAGCGGAGGCCTGACGTTCAGGATGTTCCCGGAGGGGGGGCTGTCTCCCTTTGCAACTATGTCCAACACCTTGGGATTTACCGCAAGACCCTTTGATGATATGGTGGTCAAGGGCAGCTTTTACAGTGAGTTCCCTGCCTTTAACTTTGACCTGACAAGCCTTTATTTTGATTACATAATGAACGACATGCTCTATATTACGGCGGGGAAGACAGGGACCGGATGGGGCAACTCACGCATATTCGACACGAACATACTGGACGATGAGGGCGACGGGACTGTCGTGAACCCCTACACGGACGAGACGGACACCGGCAACAGGTTTGACGCAATCGTGACGCTTCCCATCTGGAAGGGCGAAATCCAGGGAATCGGAATGTATGCAATCGGGGACGAGTTGTCTCGGGAAAACCTTGCGCTGGCCGGTAAGATACAGTATCCATTCGGCCCTGTCTCGGTGGAAGTCTTTGGCAAGAAATGGGCGACAAGTGACCGATACTGGATGGAGCCAGCCGTAGGTGTGGGTCTGAGCACGGACTTGTTCAGGAACCACATAAATCTCTGGGGAATGACTCACTTTTCACCTGATGACCCAATGGATCTGGGGCTGATGAGGTTTGTCGGTGGTTTTAGCCGGGTTATTGAGAGCGACTTGTACGGTAAATTTGGTCTGGCCGCTGAGTATCAGATGACCTACGACCCCGACAAAAACAAGGATGAAAGGATGACCCATGACATAGGCGTTACATTTGGCTGGTCCCACGCCTTTGGCTCTGACTTTTCCCCTGCTGTACGTTGGTGGTACAACCCTATAAGCAAGCAGGGCTATGTTCTGCCTAGTTTGACCTTTACAGGCTTGCGCCATGTGGATATAACGCTTACTGTCCCCTATATCTTCGGAGGTGCGACATACACCAACGGAAACTCCTCATGGTCTTCCAAAGCGGATGAGCCCCTGGTCGTCTTTGGCCTTATCTTCTCCATATCCGTGTCTTATTAACGCTTGGCCATCTGGGGCTGTTTAGTTACCTGGGGCAGTCGTAGGCATATCCATCTGGGGGTTGCCATGGGCATATCCATCTGGGGCTGCCTTGGTCATCTGGGGAAACACTGAATAATCCGAATGCGGATTATTCAGTGTTAACTCCGAAATTCGCAAAGTTTCGTAACACAAAGAGTTACGAAACTTTGACGGGAAACGCTGATTAATGTCTCCTATATTAATCAGCGTTTCCCTAGGGCTGCCTGTGTTTTTTCTGGACTTTTAAAACTGCCTCAAATGTACAAATCAAGCCTTACGATGCCATAGTATACTATGGAGGAATGAATGAAACGATTTGTGTTTTTCTTTCTGTTCGTGGTGTTGACCCTTTCTCCTTTGCCTGTTCATGACACTGGCGGGTCTGCTGGTGCAGCTTTCTGTGCGGAAGCTTGCGTCTGCGTGACCAAAAAGGGAAAGAAGTTCCACACCGCCGGTTGTAGGGTTATTAAGGACTCGGAAGTCCAAAAGATGACTAGGAAGGAAGCTGAAAACAAGGGCTACACAGCCTGTAAGATTTGCAAACCATAAAAAACTTGCAAAAAAACTGTAACCATATACCTGAGACTGTGGTTATATAAGTGATTATGCAAGGGTAATTCAGTAACGGCAGTTTGCAGGCACAAGCTGCCTGCGGTATGCGGTTACTTCGTTGCAATCACTGCAGTTTTGCGTATACGTCAAACACACATGGCGTGTATGAGTTTTCTGCATCCTCCTCTCCTTTGGCCTGCCGGCAGTTTGTTAAACAGCTGGCAGGTTTTTCCTCTTTTAAAAGCCCTAGGGAAACACTGAATAATCCGAATGCGGATTATTCAGTGTTAATTCTTAGGTAATAGAGCTGTTCGGAAACTGGCTTGGCAACGCCGATAGCTTAGCTGCTGGTACGGTTCTCCGGGCAGGTCTAATATCCCCCTTTTCGACTCTCAATACAGAGCCATGTCTCAAATCGGACGGGGCTAGGACGAAAAATGAACAGCTTTTTCAACAAGAACCGGATGCTCGTTGCCGCCGTGATGCTGCTTCTGGTTGTAATATACATCTACCTGTCCTACTTTAAGCTGGCCTTTCAGGAACAGGGGAAATTTACGCCAAAGGCACCGACTGTGGAACGTGGTTCCATAGTGGACAAGAACGGAAAGCCCTTGGCCGTGCAGACCAACTTTTATCATTATGGAATCACACCGAAGGCTATAAAAGCCGATGAGCTGAGCACCTTTGCATTTGAAGTCTCCTCCCTGCTGAACCTTGACGCAGAAGATGTCTACAACGAGATACTGAAGAACAAGGGCTCCAGCTTTATGTACCTTAAGAAAAAGCTGTCCCAGGAAGACTATGACGAGCTGTATGCCCTGCTCCAGAACGACGGCTATCTTTCCTTCTCCCGTTTTGACAAAATTCCCGGGCGTGTCTACCCGGAGAATGACCTTGCAAGCCAGTTGATTGGATATATGGGGGATGACGGCAAGGGCTTGAGCGGCATAGAATACTCGCAACAGGAAATCCTGTCACCTATGGTGAAGGACATCGCGGCCGGGGATTTGTTTGGTGACAATGTTTACCTCACTATAGACGCTGATCTCCAGCACAAGCTTGAGAAAATAGCGAAAGATACAATGCGTTCCACCAAGGCGGAATGTATGATGCTCATTGCTTCGGAGGCCAAGACGGGAGCCATTCTCTCCTACATAAGCCTGCCGTCCACAAATCTGAACGATTACGGCTCTGCGGCAACTGAGGCGACCATAGACCGGCCTGCGATGACGGCCTATGAGCCAGGTTCCGTCTTTAAGATATTCACCTCGGCGGCATACGTGGACAGCGGAAAACTGGATGCGGACACGATATTCCTGTGTGATGGTGTGTACGAGAGGGAGACTAACAGGGGCGAAAAGATACGGATAAACTGCCTGGAGCATCACGGCTGGGTCAACGTAAGGGACGCTCTGAAATACTCATGCAACGACGCTCTGGCACAGATGAGCGACTTGCTTGATACAAGGTCTTTTCTTTCCTATATAAATAAGTTTGGGTTCGGAAAGAGGACGGGCATAGAGCTTCCTGCGGAAGCGACAGGCCTTGTAAAAGAAGAGGGCGACAAGTCATGGTCGGCAAGGACAAAGCCAACGATGTCCATAGGACAGGAGCTGACTGTAAACGCCCTGCAGATGGTTCAGGCGGCTTCAGTCATAGCTAACGAAGGAGTAAGCGTCAAGCCGTCTGTAATATCCAGGATTACTGACCGGAACGGAAATGAGAAGTATACGCTCAGCCCGGAGTATGGGGAGCGGGTCATAAAGGCTTCGACTGCAAAGTATATACTGAGCTGCATGGAGACAACCGCGCAGAGCGGAACTGGACACAGGGCCAACCTGGGGGACATCTCAATAGGAGTAAAGACCGGAACCGCGCAGATGGCTGACCCGGTGAACGGCGGCTACAGCGATACCGACTTTGTTTCCAACTGCCTTGCCATATTCCCGGTGGAAAACCCGGAGATAATCCTGTATATCGTGATAGAAAAAGCCAAGGGCGAGACTTATGCCGGCCGCATAGTCGCCCCTGTCATAGCCCTTGCCGCTGACGAGATAATAGATCACCTGGGAATGAACCGTCAGGGTGCCGTAGGGGTGGAGCACTCAGGAACCATCTCGATAGTCGGGAATCCGCCCATAGTCGTTCAGGATACGGTTCCTTCCTTCATAGGACGGCAAAAGAGGGATTTGATTCCCCTGCTGGACGACAATAAGATAAACTACCAGATAAACGGAGAAGGCTGGGTCTACTCCCAGTATCCTCCTGAAGGAACTCCTGTGTCGGAGGGAATGACGATTGAACTCTATCTGGAATAAGAACATTGGCCTGTTCAGGAAACGCTTCCCCGCATTGGCCTCAATGCTGGAGGAGCAGGTTCAGGCCTTTGAGAAAAAACTCGAAGGCAATGCATCCCTCCCTCTCCAGGTTATACAAGCAAAGGATGGAAATCCCACTGCCTCTGAGAATGGGGCTATGCTGCACTCAAAGTACAATCCCTTAAGGGAAGCGACCCTCCAGATATCATCATTTAATGCGGAAGAAGAAAGCTCCGCCCTTTTCTTTTCCTGTGGCCTGGGCTATGCCCCGATTACATTTTGCAAGACCCATCCCTCTGTTCCAGCCATAATAATAGAAGAAAACGCCGAATACCTTATGCAGGCCATGTCAGTCCTGGATTGGGAGAGCGTTTTGACCCATGCGGCTATAAGCCTTCTTGTCGGGGCTGACCTGGACAGCGTTGCGTCGGTGTTGCACCAGTATGACATGAAAAAGGCCCATGTCTTTTCCGTTCCTGCCCAGATGTCACACTCTGCGGACTACTTTAAGAATATCCATCTGGTCATCGAGCAGGACAAAAGCAAGGATGAGACAAACACCGCCACCCTGGAGAAGTTCGCAAGGCTCTGGCTTTCCAACACATGCAGGAACATAAGGAAACTGGACGAGCTGGACGGCATCTTAAAGTATTCAGGCCTTGGCAAGGATATCCCTTTTGTCGTAATAGCGGCAGGTCCTAGCTTGTCCCGTGTTTTGCCAAATCTTGCCAAAATAAAAGAAAAAGCCATTCTGGTATGTGTGGATTCGGCATTGAGGTCCTGCCTGGATGCGGGTGTGGAGCCTGATTTCATTGTCCTTGTGGATCCGCAGTATGCATGTGCCATGCACTTGGAATTCCTTTCCGCCCCTTCCTCCGTCCTGATTACCGAGGTTGCCGCCTGGCCGTCGGTATTCCGTTTTGACTGCAAGGAAAAAGTCCTCTGTTCCTCAATGTATCCGCCCGGCCAATATTTTGAGAGCAGGATGGAACAAAAAGGAAAACTGGGCGCTGGCGGCAGCGTGGCCACGACAGCCTGGGATTTTGCCCGCTTCTGCGGGGCTGGCGAAATATTTATCGTTGGGATGGACTTAGGCTATCCTGGCCGGCAGACTCACATACGCGGATCCCAGTTTGAAGAGCGTGAGCACAGGCTCTCCTCCCGCCTGTACACTTCGGAATACCAGAGCGTGTCCGCCCTGCTGAGTGCCAATCCTGTCATACTGAAAGACTACAGGGGTGCGGACATACTCTCGGACAAAAAGATGTCGCTCTTCTCATGGTGGTTTGAGAAAAACTGTGCAGCCGCGATGGAGCAGGGGGTCAAAAGCTACAGCCTTACCGAAGAAAGCCTTGCCATAAAAGGGATACAAAGCTTTCCCCTGGAGGAATTCCTTGAGCGGCCGTCAAAGCTCTCCGAGAAGGAGTCATTTTTTGGCATGGCGGCGGTGAGGGGCTGTCAGTCAAAGGACCTTGCGGCATCAGGAGGCAGGTCATCTTTCAATGAGCTGATAAAGGGCTTCATAAAAAGCATAGAAGAATTGCTTGAGATGGCGGCAAAGGGCATATCCCTATGCGATAAGGCCATCTCCAACAGGCTCAAAGCCCCAGAGGTCTTTGCCCAGCTTGATAAGATAGACAGCTTTATAATGAAGTCCGAGACCAAGGAAGCCGCTGCTCTTGTCTTTCCCACGGAACGCAGGCTGAAGGAGCTGTCCTCAGACCTTCCCGATGATAAAACCCTCCGCTCCTTATACTACAGCCGCATAATATACCGTGAGCTTAAAAAGGCCTGCCAGGATTACTTAGAATTCTTCTCAAGTTTTTGACCCTTCCCCCGATAATAGAAATAGATTGTGATTGAGGTCCAAACTGATTGATGGGTAAGAGCGTCAGTCAGCATCAACCTTATGCGGTCTCCTTCGGACGTAATTTTTGACATCCAGACGTCCGAAGGGAACTGCATTACCTCTCATTTTAAGAGCCGGGGTTTTCTCCGGCTCTTTTTTTGCATTTTCAGGCGTGAAGCTCCATGCCCAAATAACATTTCGTAAGTAAAATCGCAATCTGATTATGTCGATAGTGAGTGTATGGAAGTTATAAGTTATTCATTAAAAAGTTCCAGTCAGGCGGCTAAAACTGCCAGCACAAAAAGGTCTCTTTTTCTTCCTCTCCTGCAGTGGAGGCGTAAGTCTGGGGATGGTGGACGTTCAAAAGTGGCTTATAACTTTGCGGGCTCAAGATTTGCAGTGAAGAAAGAGCCTGTGCGCGAAAGAAAAACACTTGTCAGGCTGGCTTTGCTGCTTGCTGCGGCTCTTCCCCTTTACATAGGCTTTTCGCTGCTATTTTCACATATCATGAAAGCCTATGACGGAAGGGTCAGGAAGGTTGATTTTGGGGTCATGCAGCTTGAGGATGTGAACAACCTGGATAAGGCCATGTTTGACACAGCCCTTTCTGACGAGGCCTTCTTTGACAGTGACGGCAATGTGGTGTCATCACTGGGAGAGACGGGCAGGCTTCTCTCCGACTACGTGTTCAAGGAGCCTGTGACTTATACAGAGTATACTGTCAAAGCCGGTGACAGCATAAGCGTCATAAGCCGGGACGCGGGGCTTTCCAACATATCCACGCTGATTGCCGTGAACGGCATAAACAATGTCCGCTACCTGCGCGAGGGGCAGAAGATAAAAATCCCATCGATGGACGGCCTTATCCACAAGGTCTCCGCAGGTGAGACGGTGGAAGGCCTGAGCGTCAAGTACCATACTGCTGTAGAGGACATACTTGATGCCAATGATTTGGACAGCTACACGCTTACGGCGGGGCAGGAGCTGTTTATCCCCGGTGCCAAGATGGACAGCAGCTCGCTCCAGCGGGCGATGGGGGAGCTTTTTGCCTGGCCCATAACGGCCGAATACAGGATATCCTCCCGGTTCGGGGCAAGGAAGGATCCCATAACAGGAGCCGACTCCTACCACACGGGCATAGACCTGGCCTGTCCGACAGGCACTGCTGTCAAAGCTTCCATGAGCGGGACTGTCGCCAAGGCCGGATGGTCAAACGTCTTTGGCAACTACGTAATCATAAAGCACATAGACGGATACCAGACATTATACGGACACCTGAGCAAGATAAAGACCAAGAAGGGGGCATTCGTGAACCAGGGCGAGCTTATAGGGCTGGTCGGCAGCACGGGATATTCAACAGGCCCGCACCTGCACTTTACCGTCTACAAGAACGGCAAGCTGGTCAACCCGTCCACACTGCTGAAGTAGCCAGGCTTTGTTTCCCGCACCGGGCAGTCAGGCTTTATGCCGCCGTCTTGTCGAGGGCTTCGGCAAGCGAGGCGGCGGGCATCGTGATCCGCAGTACAGGCAATTCACATCATTCGGTACAGCCAGTACTCGGCACACAGGATAGCCAATGTACGGTGCTCGTCACTGCCAGTATTCAGTATGCGATACAGCTAATCCAAGGGATGCAACACAGCTAATGTTTGGGTACATGGACTGTACAGTTAAGGGGTTATACTCTAGCTAGATTGTTCTGCCAATCTAGCTAGAGTATTTTCATAATCTAATTAGGATATGCGGAGCATCTAGGAAGGATATGATTGATTGCACCGCGAAAGTGATACTGCGGGGGCGGGGTGAAAGTTTCCGTCTCCTTGGCGGAACGAGAATATAACGCAGTTTCTCCGCAAAGTCAAAGCCCCCAGGCGTGTCGAGCTCTTCTATCATGACGGCATACATCTCCGGGTTTTACGCAGCAGGGAAGAGGGGCAGTCAGGGCTAATCGGAGAAGATGAAGCTGTTGTGCGGGCTACTGCTATGGCAGCCTGCTGCCGGGTGTGAGGGGAATGCCGTCTTGTTTACATAAGGCTGACGTAGGTTTTGCCCGTGCCGCCGTCCTCCGGTCTGGCAAAGCCGAAGTCTTTGACTCCGGGGTAGTGTGACAGGTAGTCGTGCACGGCCTGCTGAAGGATGCCTGAGCCTTTGCCGTGTATCACCGCAAAGCTCTTGAAATTGTGGATGATGCACAGGTCTATCTGGTGCT
>JAFTEK010000247.1 GCA_017453705.1 Treponema sp. | reverse complement strand
GTTCTCCCTTCTCGCCGCGTTCCTTGTCCCCACATAGGGGTCATGCGGGCATCCGGGCGGATCCGACCCGGTGTCCCAGTTCGTGGAGGACGGATGGCACGGCGGGAGCACTGCGACGACAAGCAGCGCCCCCACCGTCGATGACAGGGTTGTTGCCCCTGATACGACAGGCCTTTACGGTGAGCTCAGGGATGCCCTCGTCGAATCCCTCAGGAACGCTCCTTCCGCGTCCACAGCCGCCAAGGGCGATACGGCGAAAGCCCTTGTGGGGAACAGCGAGACAATGGACAAGAATGCTGCGAACGCTTTTTTCAACGACACGATCAAAGAGGCGAACGAGAAAATCAATAATGCCAGCTCCGACGAGGAGAAGGCAAGGCTTCAGAAAGAGCTTGAGGAAAAGCTTGAGGCCGAGCGCCAGAAGTGGGCGGAGCTTCTTAATGCTCTTAACAGCAGCCAGAACGAGATTAACACCATAACACAGGTCATCTCAACCTCCGAAAAGGTGTACGATTCCGGCAAAAAAAACTATGAAGAGTCCGAAGACAAAATTACCAGTAAGACCAAAGAGCTCTCCGACAACGAGAAAGCCTGGCAGGAGGCCAAGGGCTGGATGAGCGATCTCCAGAACGCGCAGGATGCCCTTTCCGCCGCAAAGGAAAAGCTCCTTAATGCGATGTCCGAGGAGGAGCGCAAGAAGGCACAGGCGGAGCTTGATGCCGAGAGGGAGAAATGGCAGGCCCTCCTCGACAAGGTGCTCGAATATTCGGAGAAGGAGATAGAGGCCGCCAAGAAGCTCGGGGACAAGAAGCTTGAGAAGGAGTGGACCGAGCAGCACGATCTTTTGGCATCAGAAGGCAATGCCGTCAACAAGTCGTTGGACAGCATTTCTTCCAATATGAATGATTACTTCAACAAACTTAATGCCGACGGGACAAGGAACAGTGATTACCGCATTGCTGCGGATCTTGCCGATGCGCAGTACATAGAGGCTGCGGCCGCATTGAAAGCAACGCTTGAGGACATGAAGGACCTCCAGTCCGCCCTGATTGCGTATGCAAGGTATGTCCTTGAGGAGGCACAGAAGCTCCTTGAGCTGTCGAAGGGTGACCTGAACATGTCCCTTGACCAGGCGGAAAAAGCTTTTAATTTGGCAAAAGTCGCCAGAGATAACGCTGCTATGGTTTATGAGGACGCAAAGGGGACACCCTATGAGGAGAATGCTAAGGTTCTGGTTGATGCCGCCGACAAGATTGTGAATGACGCATATGACAACCTTCAGAAAATCAGGGACTATCTCCAGAACAAGAACCTCTCCACCTACTCCGACGACGAATTCATCGACAAGAGGCTCAAAGATGCCGAAGACTACGCGAAATCCTTGGGATATCTCTACTCCGTCAACTGGCTCCGTCATAAAGGCGACAAGGTTATCGACAGTTTCACTGATCTTGAGGCTCTTGGCGTGAAGGAAAACACCTATTACAAGGCTGTCGGCAAAATAGACAATGGTACGCTCTTCCTTGGGGAGGACATCAGGTTCTACAAAGTCGAGAGGAAAGATGTCTTCTGTTCCTCCGCTGCTGCAAGCATTCTTCTTGGACGCACGGAGGATTCTGGAGGAGGAGGAAATAATTTTTCTGGTAGGCGTTGTTATGTCTCGGCAGAGGTGTACGGGGATTGTTTGTACTATGTCGTTGAGGTCAACGGTGACGTGTATGTCCAGGGAATCAAGTATGCGAACTGTTATTTGAAGAATTATAAGGTTTCCGAGCAGGCTTGCTACGGAGGACGGGAGCAGAGCCAGACTGCCAATGGTATCTATGGTGAAGCTCGTCGCCTTTATCCGGACTCCAGCTTCTGTAGTGCTTTAAGCAGTCAGTGGGGCGGCTTGCAGCCCAACGGGTCTTTCAGCGATGGCTTCTCAATAAAAATATTCTCAAAAAGCTTCCTCGGTTACTAAACCGTTGCTGATTTGATAGCAAAAGGTGATGAGGCGGCATTGCCGTTCATCACCTTTTTTGTGTCCAACGTTTTATATAGCTAAAAAAAGACAGGGGAATTGTTTCTGAGAACAGAAGTTCTCGGTATGGACTTTTCTATAGATTAAAGCTTAACGGGAGATTCTTATGAATACACAAAACCTTTCGTTTCCCACAGACTTAACTGGATGCACTATAAATCCGTTCAAAACCTACCTAGGTAGTAACGGTGCAAACAGAAAAAACAAAAGAAGGTGCATAATGAATTGCATCATATCTATAGCAGGTTATCTGATAGCGGCTGCTGTCATAATACTGCATTTCATCTTCTGCTGGAACGGGAGGTAAATAAATATGCTGGTACTCAACGGAGAAGAACTTGAAACATACAAAAAGGACATTTTGAAAATCCAGCCCGACTGGAATGACCATTAAAATCTCTCAAATTATCAAGACGATTAAAATATATAGTAAACGCAGTTGAATAGATGACAATAAGTCAACAATGTTGTATAATCCTCATAG
>JAFTEK010000246.1 GCA_017453705.1 Treponema sp. | reverse complement strand
TCCTTGCCGCCGCAGAGGAGACCCCCCATGCCATTATATGCGGATATCCCATATATGACGAGAGCGTGCCTGATATACGAAGAAAGGGAAGGGAGTTTTCAAACGGATGGGCCAGGTTTGTGACACTCAACCATGAAATAAAGGACAGCCTGTGTGGTTTCAGGATTTATCCCCTGGAAAGCTATGCAAGGATTCTTGGCGGACATAGTATTTTGAGCCGCCGCATGGGATACGATGTTGACATTCTGGTTCAGATGCTATGGCAGGGACTTCCAATCGTAAATATGGGCGTGCACGTGACATACCCGGAGGACGGCATATCAAATTTCAGGATGTTCCATGACAACCTGGATATATCGCTTACATATACCCGCCTGTGCGCAGGTATGCTCATCCGTCTGCCCCTGCTTGCATGGCGGTCTTGGAAAAGGAGACATCCATGAAAAAAGACGGGGAGCACTGGTCCAGGCAGGAAGAGGCGACCAAAAGCGATTTTCCCATGATGTTCTTGATATGTCTGGTTAAACTGCTGCCGTTTCCTCTTCTGGTGTGTTTTGTTCCATTCGTAAGCTTCTTCTATTACCTGTTCTCACCCCATGCCAGAAGGGAGGCTGTCCGTTACCAGCGTCAGCTCATTTCCTTCTCGGGCGGAAGGCATTTGCAGAGACCCAACGCATACGCCCAGATGACATCCTTTGCCCTCTCCCTTGTTGAGAAGGTTTCGGCATGGAGCGGTAAGGCGAGCCTGGAGAACGTCGTCTTCCACGATGATGACGTGGTGGAGCTCAAGGAGCGGCTTTCGGAGGGGAAGGGAGCTGTCTTGATTTGCTCGCACCTTGGGAACATGGAGCTTCTAAGATGCCTTGCAAGCTACGGCAATACCGGTGTGGACAGGAAGGTTCCTGTCACTGCCATAATGGACATGCAGGTCAGCTCCCATTTCAGCCGCTCCATTGCAAGGCTGAATGACCGCTACCAGATGAACATAATAGCATCTTCTGATGTCGGTGTGGAAAGTCTGGATCCCCTTCTAACAACCCTACAGTCAGGGGGTCTGGTGGTCATAGCAGGTGACAGGACATCAGCATCCTGTCCCGGCCGTAGCATAAAGGCAAGCTTTCTTGGCAGGACTGCCCCCTTCCCTTACGGAAGCTTCCTGCTTTCTTCACTGCTGGGTGCGCCTGTTTACTTTGTGTTTGCCCTAAGACAGAAGGGAACAGCTTTCCGCCCCCGCTACGATATGTTTGTCAACAAACCAGATGTGAGCTTTGCCTGTTCCCGCAAGGAGCGCAAGCTAAGGATACAGGAGCTGTGCCGGAAGTATGCGGGATTGCTGGAGTCTCATTGCCTTGACAGACCCTACCAATGGTATAACTTTTTTGATTTTTGGTTGTTTACAGAAGGAGAGGATTCTGATGGACAGAAAGACCTTGACTGAGGAGATTGTTTTTCCAGTTGAATTCTATGATGTGGACTCCATGATGATTGTATGGCACGGAAACTACGTGAAGTACATGGAGAAAGCCAGATGCGCCCTGTTGGATAAGATTGGTTTCGGCTACCTTGATATGGCGAAATCAGGTTTTTCCTTTCCAATAGTCGATGTCCGCGTCAAGTATGTCAAGTCCCTTCGATTTGGAGACCGGGTTAGGGCTGTCGCCAGTTTGACAGAGTATGAGGCTTGCATAAAGATAAAGTTTGAATTCTACAATGCCGGGAGCGGAGAGCTGACAACCAAGGCCGAAAGCACCCAGATGGCCGTGTCCGAACAGACCGGGGAAAGCTGCTTTATAACTCCCGCCACATTCAGAGAAAAGGTGGAAACCTTGATGGAGGCTGAACCATAATGAGAGCTTTTATCTGCTTTCTCTTGTGCTTTTCTTTTTTGTCCGCTCCGATTCACGCCTCGGACAAAGCCGTGAGCCTGGACTCCGTGTGCAGCGGCCTTACAGAGTTTAAAGTAACATCAGGTTCTTTTGTACAGAGCCGACAAGCCCCAGGGCTAAAGCGCCCGCTAAAGTCGAGCGGGTCATTCGTGATATGCGATAAGGGAATCGCATGGAAAACACTGAAGCCGATAAGCTCCGTTCTTGCAGTGAGCAGGGACAAGATAATCCAAACTACTCCTGATGGAAGAAAAAACGTCATTGACGGTTCTGGAAACCAGACATTCAAGAACATCGCGGAGACATTGGCAACGGTCTTTTCCGGTGACAGAAGTGCATTGGAAAAGAACTTCCGAGTATCTTTTTCCTCCGACGGCAACAGTTGGACTATAAATCTTGTTCCCAAGGACAGCACTATAGCATCCGCAATAAAAGCCATAGACATGGCGGGAACGAGCGGATATGAGTCCTTCATAGACTCCGTGAGTATACAGGAAAAAGATGGTGCATACATAGATTATTCCTTTTCCGAACAGGTTCACGGCAATTCATTGAGTAACGATGAAAAGGCTTATTTCTCAGTCGAATAACCCTTTTGTTGCAATCTGGGCGATCTTCCATTCCGTCATAATCCTTGCCTTTCTTATTTCGCTTCTGGGTGGAAAGGGCATAAACCTCGATGCCGATTTGTTTAGCATGATTCCCGATTCCGGCCATTATGCAAGCAGGATGCTGAGCCAGAGCAGCTCGCGCAATGTGTTTATACTGGTATCACATTCCGACTTTGGATGTGCAAAGAAGATGGCCGAATACGTATATGGGAGCCTTGTTCAGCATACCGGTCAGTTTGATTCCCTGACCCTTTCTGTGGATATGGGAACTGCCTCGGAGCTGGAGGAATTCATATTTGACAACCGCTACAGGATTCTTCCAGAGAAGATTTCCGATGATATCCTTTCTTCCGAACAGAAGGCCATAGACTTTGCGGATTCCGCCCTGATGACGGCATACAGCTCTTTTTCACTTGTTTCTCTGGGACGGCTGGAAAGAGATCCTTTCCTTCTTGCAGACACGGAGATGCGCTCATATATTTCTGCAATCCAGAATACCGGAACAGGGCTTTCCATCAAGGACGGAGTGCTTGCCGCAGAGTATGAGGGCAACTCCTATGTCCTGATCAGAGGCACACTCAGTGAGGACGGTGCAAGGCTTGCCAGCAGGAGCAATGCGGTAAGGACGATATATGACACCTGCCTGCCTTTGGAGAAGGACGGCTATCGCTTTGTTTTCTCAGGAACAGCTTTTCACAGCTATGAAAGCTCCTTGTCCGCATCCAGGGAGATAACGCTCATCTCGTCTGCCAGCCTTCTGCTTTTGCTGGTAATCCTCCTTTTCGTTTTCCGTTCCGTCCTGCCCATAGCGATGTCTTTTTCTTCCATCGTTCTTTCCGTCCTTGTCTCATTCTGCGCGACCCACTTCTTTTTTGGGAATGTCCAGGCGCTTACTATGGTATTTGGAACTTCCCTCATAGGCTGCTGCATTGATTACAGCCTGCACTTCTTTATGCATTGGAAGGCCAACACATCCCTTTCCTCCGGCAGTGAAATCAGGAGATTACTTTTCAAAGGCCTGTTCTTTTCGTTCATCTCGACACAGGCCTGTTACATCCTGCTCTTTTTTATGCCGTTTCCTCTGCTCAAGCAGATATCCCTGTTTTCCTTCACCGGAATAAGCAGCTCTTTCTTGACTACGCTGGGACTGTACCCCTTGTTCAACCTGCCCCAGGAAAGGGGACTGCCAGACCTGTGCAAGAAAGTCCGTGCGGGTCTGCCACGCGGTGGCAAGTTTTTCATCTATGTGCTGATGGTTGCCGCCGTATCTTTCATTGCGATAAAACACGATGACCTTATTGTCCATAATGATTTGACAAGCCTTTACAGCATGAAGGGACGGCTCAAAGAGGACAGCATCCTCTCCTATAATGTCATGCGTTACAGCCCGACCAGTTATTTTATTATAGACGGCAAGTCGGAACAGGAAGTTCTTGTCAGGGAGGAAGAGCTTTGCGCAAAGCTGGGAGACGACTGCATCGCCAAGTCATGCTTTGTTCCGTCACAGGAAAGACAGAGAAAATCCCTTGAAGCCTCTCAGCGCCTTTTAGGGCTGGCAGCCCGGCAATATAATATGCTAAGTCAGGATGGATATGATCCAGCTACACTTATCTCTGAATTTGAGCAGGAAAAAGATGTTTTCCTGAGCCCTGACGGCAAAATTCCTGAAAGCATTAGGTCCGTAGTCGGAATGTTATGGCTTGGGAAGATAGATGAAAACTTTTGTTCTATTGTGATAGCAAACACTCAGGATGAAAATCTTTGCCGCACAATTGCAGACGAGATGGACGGAGTGTATTTTGAGAACAAAGTAAAAGAGATAAACATCTCTTTGGACTGGCTTACGAGCCACGTCCTTATGGCGTTTGCCCTGGCCTATATCCTGGTACTTGTCCTTATAAAAACAAGCTATGGGTGGAAGCAGCTGCTCAGGATAGCACTGGTTCCCATTGTGAGCATAGCCTTAATACTGACTGTATTCCTGTTGGCCGGATACTCCCTGGATTTCTTCTGCACGGCAGGAATGGTGCTTGTGTTCGGCCTGGGGCTGGATTATGTAATTTACATGACTGAGCGTGAGAAGCGGAAGGAATGTACTATGATTGAGCCGTTCGCTGTGTTCCTCTCATTTGTCACCACAGAGCTGTCCTTTGGTGCGCTCGCCTTAAGCAGTTTTGTGCCGGTGAACCGAATAGGTATTTGTATATTCACAGGCTGTCTTGCGTCCTTTTTGTGCGTGGGGCTTTTTCTAAGCAGCCTAAGGCAGGAAAATTGCACAGATGAGTGATTCTCGTTATAATCAATATATGCAATATATGCGAAAAGCCATGCTTCTTTTTGCAGCTATGATCAGTCTCTTCTCCTGCTCCAGCCTGAGGGGGAATGATAAGCCTGAATCTTTGTCTCCCGTGTATGTGACAGATGACAAGCCTGTCTCCGTCCTTCCACCCCGCTGCATGAAAGGGAGCTTGGATACCATGCAGCTTTTCACCGGGAGTTTCGGAGACAAAGCTTTCACTGCCTGGGCTTATATACAAGCTGACCAAGAGGGCCTAACCATGCTTTTCTTGAACGACATGGCTATTGACATGGGAACTCTCAGCTACCGGGAGAACACGCTTTCCTTTTCTTCACCCTACATTCCAAAGAATATCAAAGCTGAATACATATTGCTGGATATTCAGAATGTCTATTATGATTTTGATTCATTGGCAGAGCTATATGATTCCGCAGGTCTTTCGTTCACTTCTTCCGTTGCTGAAGGAAATAGAACATACCTGCTAAAAGACGGAGATACCATCAGAGAAGAAATAGTGAGCACAGGAACCGTTATAAGAATACAAAACTT
>JAFTEK010000245.1 GCA_017453705.1 Treponema sp. | reverse complement strand
TCCAGCTCGGCCTTGCGCTTTAGCTCTGACAGATTCCTCTGCTGCCTGATGAACAAAAGCACCCCGCCAATCATCAGCAGGGAGAAAAAAGAGAGCAAAAGCAGGATAAGGATGATTATTCTGGAGGAACGCTCGTGGCTCAAGCCGGAGAGCGTGGAATATTGGAGAAGCAGGACATGCAGACGCTCTGTTACCACCTGCATATCAGCGGAATCCTGCGGCCTGCTGGCGGAAAATGCGATGATTTCGCGCACAACACCTTCTATCTCAGGAACGTCTTGGGTCTTAAGGACAAATACTGGTGAGAGAGCGTATTCCAGAGCCTGGTCATGGAAGCCGGACAGGGCGGACGGGTCGATGCACATACCGTCAGGACATGCCTGTGCCCACGCATTCAGCAGGGGGTCTCCGTCTCTTGTGGACGAGCAGGAGCCAACCAAGAAAAGCACAGAGAGCAGGAGAAGAAGGCGGAAATGGGGTCTTCCGCCTGCCCTGACCTGCATCATGCTATTCCCGCCCCCTCAGCTGCATGAGCTCCGCGCGGGTCTTGACCCCGAACTTGTCGTAAATGCGCCCCATGTAGTTTTCCACCGTGCGGATGCTCCTGCCCAGCTCCCCGGCAATCGCGGCATTGTCCTTTCCCCCGCAGGCCAGATCCAGCATCACCTGTTCCGTCCGTGTCAGGGAGTTGACCGCCTGCCGTGTGATGAGGAAACGCTCGATTATGTCGCCCTGTATGAACTTGCGCCCGTGGGAAACCTCGTTGAGCGCGGTGATGAGCACACTGGAGTCCGCGTTTTTGGTCACGTATGCGTCCGCGCCTATCTCGTTGCTCATAGCATACTCGACAAAGCCGCCCCAGTCGAAGCTGGAATAGACAATGCAGGGGCAGGGGTGAACGGATGCCTTTATGTGCCGGATGATTTCGAAGCCCCTCGTGTTCTCTCTGCCGGCTTCTCCCTTGTCCTTGAATGAGGCATCGACTATGGCGGCAAGGCTTCCCCGGCTGCCGTCCCCGACAAAACGGGCGGAAGCCTCCTCAAACACGCGGACGGCCTCCCCGTAGTCGGAGGCCTCTCCCATGCATTGCCAGGAGGAATTCTCCGAAAGCCACTGCTTTACGCCGTCGCGGAGCATGGGGTGGTCGTCAAAGATAAGAAAATTCTGGGCTGTGATACTCATCGTCATTTCCTCCGCTGTCTGATGGCAAAGCCCTTTCCAAAAGCAGACCAGCAACGGCCATCAGCATGGCTCCGAAGGCCACTGCAAAAAAACTTTTCTTGGACTTAATCATATCAAACTCCTTTTTGTAAATCAAGAATACGACATTATAGGAGCTGCTTAATTTCAAAACTAGAGTACAACGCACAGAATTTTAGTGCGTTGGGGGGGAATTTCAAGGAAAATGATTTTTTTGGGGAAAGAAGGGGGCAAAGCGTGTGCAAGAACAGAGTGCATGATTGCCGTCGCCTACGGGCAAAGTCAATTGTATTGGTACGCAGGAAATGTTCCTATCTTTCACCGTAAAATGTTCCGTTCCCCGGCAATATTAGAGCTGTTGGGAAACTGGCTTGGGCAACGACAGCAGCTTCGCTGCCAGTGCAGTTTTCCGAACAGCAAGCATTGATGGTTTGCAAGAATGATGCTATGATTCTACCATGCAGGGAGCAAATTAGCATTCTGGGAACTTGCCAAGTTCAAGCACCCAACGCATCAAATCCTGTTCAGCACGGAGAATGCACTTAAATGCATTCACTTTGTAAGGAGCTATGAGCCATGAAAAACAAATACTTCCCTGATGAGGAACTTGGCTTTGACGACCTGTACTTTACCTGTTACATGATAGAACGCGTGTCCAGAAAGCTAAGGCAAAGGAACGCCTATGCCGTGAACAGGATTGGCAGCGATGCCATGTACCACCTCATAAGCTGCGCAGGAACCCTGCATTCCATGAACCCCCTTCAAGTCGAGTCAGACTGGATTTGCGAATACCATTTGGAACCCGGGGACTTTGATATAACTGCCGTTGACAGGAACCTGTGCGATCAGATTCCATCGGAAACCCAAATGGGCAAGGTCTATGCCCGCCTGATAGACGCTGTGGCATCCGATTATGTCAGCGGAATCTCGGACGTGTACAACTCGCCCATCTGCGAAACCATAGACAACTACAACTCCAGTGCATATTACGAGCCTTCCTACGTCATAACCAAGGCCTACCTTTCAGGCTGTTTCTGACAAAGGCGGCAAACGCAAACAGCCCCCGGCCGCAAGACAGGCGACCGGGGGCCGCCCCTCCCAAAAGGCTGTGCCTACTCCTCGGCCATTTCCTTCTTCTTGAAGTCATTCTTTGCCAAAAGCAGGCAGACAGCCGCGACCACGCTCAGGGCATACGAGATGAAAATCGCGCTCGGATTTGACCGCTGCATCACGATGGCCAGCACGCTAAGGATTCCCCACCATATCGTGAGCGACCTGGCCCACCTTTTCAGGAACAGCAGCCCGAAGAACACGATGATGTCTATGGTGTAATAGACAATCAGGAAGAGCACAAGCGCACCCTCCAAATCGAACGGGAGCGGCAGCGCATCAAACGCATCCGACAGCTCGTCAATCAGGACAAAGCCGAGTATCAGGCCCATTACAGCGGACAGTATCTCGCATACCGCCCCGACCTTTGTTAAAACAGAAGATTCTTTGAACTTATCCAAACTCATTTCACTTACCTCCTAGAATGAAAATCCGCCCAGGTCAAGGCCGCCCAAGTCGAGGCTTCCCGTGTCGATGCTGCCGGAAGACCCGGACATCTTGGCCGCAGCCGCAGCATAACGGCTTGACAGCTCAAGGTACTTCGTCGCATCGCTGCTCGTCCACTCGTCGTCATCCTCCATCTTCTCAGCCTTCTCGGCTAGCTTTATGGACTCAACGCTAAGGTTCACAAGGGATGCTGCGTCATTCTTCTCCGCAGCCTTCTCCGCCTTTACCACGAACTTCTCATACTCCTTGAGGAACGCGTCTATCGAATTGCGCCCCTCCCCCTTGTCCGCGGACTCAGACTCATCTCCGGATTTAAGCAGGCCGCCCAGCGCAGATGCCGCATCCGAGATGTCGCTGGAGCTGATGGAACTACTGGAGCTGCCGGAAGTCCTGCCGGAGCTTGAGCTGGAACTGCTGCCGGACTTGCCGCCGCCGCATGAGACGAATTCCGTCGCCATAAGCAGCGAGCCAAGAGCCGCCGCCACAAAGAAACCTTTCTTGAACTTAATCATGTTCTTCTCCGTTTCATGAATTTTTGATGCGGGAATAATAATGTCCTTTCCAGGTCAAAACTAGAGTACTACGCACGGAATCACAGTGGGTATAATCCGTAGCAGGGGCAAAAATGACACAAGAAAAGCTTGAAAGCTTGCTGGCAAACCACGAGAAAGTCACTGTTGAATTCAAGGAAAGCAAATCGGCCATCCCGGAGAACGTCTACGAAACCGTGGCATCTTTTTCCAACCGTTATGGCGGGTATATTATCCTAGGTGTTGATGACGACGGCATCTAAAATAGGTGCATTCAACGAGCACAAGATATTCCCAGTTGTCGAGGACTCAGACCTGAACCTTGAGCTTTTACCAGTTGTCCGACAGTTAATAGCGAACAGGAACTCCAGGCATGAATGGCTCAAAATGACCGACCATGAGCTGTTTATAAGCGCAGGCTTGTATGAAAAGGATTTTGTCACTGGTCAGAAAGGCTATAACCTTGCGGCTGTAATGCTTTTCGGAAAAGAGCCAACCATCCGCTCATGTGTACCGGGCTATATCACGGACGCTATTTACCGTGTTGAAGACAACCTTCGTTACGATGACCGCATAAGGGTTCAGTCAAACCTTATAGAAAGCTACGATATGCTGATGAAATTCATTCAGGTTCATACATCTGACAAATTTTTTCTGTTGAACAATATGAATACATCAGTGCGTGATATAATTGCCCGCGAGGTTGTCTCAAACATACTCATTCATAGGGATTATTCAAGTGCCTTTCCTGCCAAGCTGGTAATAGAAAAAGACTTTCTAAAAACCGAGAACTGGTGCAGACCCAGACGACATGGAAACATTCTGGAAGACGAGTTTTCCCCCTACCCCAAGAACCCCCTGGTAGCAAATTTCTTCACATCCATCGGCCGTTCGGAATCTATAGGCTCCGGTGTTAAGAACCTGTATCAATATGTCCCCATGTATTCCGGCGGAGGGAAGCCTGTCTTGTATGAGGACGATGTGTTCAAAATTACGATTCCTCTTTCAACTGAAGCCGTCTCTGAGCAGAAAAGCTCTGTGGAGCTTACAGAACGAGAAGAGAAAATCCGCGAAATGATTTCCCAGAACAAGAAAATCACCGTAGAGGAACTTGCGGAAGCCCTTGGTGTGAACAGAAGGACGATTCTCAGGAACGTGCAGGAGATGAAATCAAAAATTCCCATTAAATACGACAGGAAAAGCGGCCTGTGGTCTTTGTAAAAACATGGTGCTCGGCAGACGCAAACAGCCCCGGCCGCAATCCGGGGATACAAGAGGAAAGCTAGCCTCAGAAGCTGTACTTCCACGACAGGGGGAAGCTTGCTGCCCATGAGCCTTCGCCGTCAAGCCAGTACTGCAGGTCAGCCCTTGCGGTGAATGTGCTGCGGCCTGCCACGTATGTCATACCGGGCTGAACTTCGACCATCGGGGCGGCGACCTGCGCCCGCCTCCTCTCGTCGTTCCTTGACCCGGAGCCTCTCTTGGCAAAGAACCAGTATGTTCCGTAGGTGTACATCTTAAGGTCGTCCAGTGCCTTCTCCCTGTCCCTGGTGAATCCCACCCCGTCCTCGCTCTCGTTGCCAAAGTCCAGCGCAAGACCCGCCGCAAGGGAGAGGTCGAGCTTGCCGGGGATGACGACATACTCCGCCCTCGCCCCGGCGTACAGGTCGTAGATGGACTGCCTGCGATTGAAGTTGTACAGCCCGTCCACGCTGACCCTAAGCCCGCCCAGCCGTGCCGTGACGGAGGCACTTGCCTTGTGGCGGCCTCCCACAAAGACCCGCTCCAGCCCCATGCCGTCAAAGTCCAAATAGCTCACCCGCACGGCATCGCCGTTGTAGGTGTAGCCCGCCCCGAAT